>NZ_JBBMEI010000072.1:0-16281 GCF_040096655.1 Blautia intestinihominis
AAGAAGACCGATGGCTCTAACTATTACCAGTTTACACCATCGGTCTTCTTAAGTCCAGCTAACCCTTGAACAGTAACAGCTTATGAAAAAGTAGACGATAGATTATTGGAAAAATATTGACTTTTCCGAATGATGATGGTATTTTTATTATAGGCCGTTGGGAGGCAAGGGTAATGCCCTAATCCAAATATCCCATTAGCGGGATTAAGAATGGTATATCCATTCTTTTTTTTTACCATAAAGGAGTGAAAAAAATGGCAGTTATAGAACAACCGATTACACTTGAAGAACAAGTACTGATGATGAAAAAGTATGTGCTGTTCAGACAAAAGAAGAAGATGAGGGATTTTTTGAATTATGCAGGATATTTTCGTGCCAGCAGATATGGAAAATTTCTTCTGTCACAAGTTGAAGCGGTAGGAAGTAAATCAAAACAAGATGCTTTATTCTCATTGTATTGGTTTGATGTAGAGCTTCGCCGGATTTTGACATATTATTGTAATCGGGCAGAGGTACGTTTTAAAAGTGCAGTATCGAATGCTTGCGCTATTCAAATTCAGAACGGAACATTCTATTTGGATAAACAGTTTTATACGCCATCACAAGGTGAAAAGGACGCAAAAAAAAGAAAACAGAATATTGCATTTTTTCACAATGCGTTTTTTAAAGATATTATGGATAAGGAAGAAAAACTCAGGAAAGATGTACGCAAATATCCGGAGTTGAAAGAATATAGAAAAGGTGGAAATCGCCAGAGTAATAAATTACCTGTGTGGGTGGCATTCAGTTATTTTGATTTTGGAACAGTCACGATGATGTATAATTATCTGCGTGGAGATCTAAGAAAATCGGTTTTAGTATATTCATTTCAAAAAGGAAATTATGCGAAAAGAGATACAGAACTTGTAGATACCTGGTTAGATGCTGTGCGAAATTTGCGAAATTACTGCGCCCATAATTCCATGGTGGTTGGTATGAATTCTTCTGTTGCATTGCTTGATCCGGTAGATGATGCAAAAATTTTACCGGAGGATAATGATTTGTATTCCAGATTATATGCTCTTAAAAAACTCATTCCGGCAGAAGATAAAGAAAAGCTAAAAAAGGATATACAGAGGTTAATTAAAAGAACATCTTTGGATATCAATTTACTTGGAATACTTCCTGAAAACTGGGAAGAAATGTATGATCAGATTACAGAATTTTAATTGGAATTTTTACATATAATATTAAAGCCGTTGGGAGGCAAGGGTAATGCCTTAATCCAAATATCCTATTAGCGGGGCGGGCAGGTGTAGATCATCTGTCCGTTTTTTTGAGACTTTATGTAGAAAAATATGAATAACTACATTTACTTTTTTTGAAAGAAAAGCAATGGTCTATGTATGTACAATTAACACAGATCATTGCTTATTTTTCTGTTATCCCCAGCAGATAATCGCAGGATACCTGGAAATATTCTGCCAGAGCCACCACTTCATAATCAGGTACAAAACGGATTCCCTGTTCGATTCGTAATACTGTCAAATCATTAAATTCATACCCAGCGAGCTGAAGCTGTTCAGCAAGTGCCTTTTGGGAAAGTTTTTTTGCTATTCGCAGCTCTTTCACACGTTTTCCTATTCGATTTTTGGAATTTGTATTTTTATCCCAGTAAATTATCATTCTCTTCCTCACACAAAACTTTCTAAAGATGAAGTTGTCATATATTGATTTTAAGGAGAAATCCTGATAACATACTTCTAAAGATGAAGTTATTGAAAATTTTCTTGTTCGGTAGTTAAGGAAAATTAATAATACAGCCTGTAACATGAAATACTTTTAGCAGGAAAGGTGGAAATTGTATGAATGAATTTTATGAGACAGTAGCAAATTTTCTGGAGGAAATACGTTGCGATTCAGAGGAACGGAAGTATGCAGTTGCTCCAGAAGATATGAAAGAATCAGTGGCGGAGATGAAAAAAATGCAGAAAAAATTTACGCAGCATTTAGAAAAAATGCCTGATGCTGACAGAGATGTTCTGGAAGAATACATCGAGGTGTTAGAGCAAGCTCATTTCAAAGAAGAGCAACGTGCTTATTATCAGGGAATTATGGATGGAGTGGAACTGTTGGGCGGTTTGGGACTTATAAAAAAGGGAAGTAATATGAAAAAGCTGGTAGAAAAGTTGAAAGAATAAGATGTGAGGTGGTATGCGTTTTTTACATACCACCTTCAGAAAAATTCAGATAAACTACAGATGAAAGACATATATTCCCGTTATTATCTTACGTGGGATTTTTATTTGTACGAAGATAGGCTTCAACGATGGCCAGAATGGTAGTAATCTGGTCATCGGAACATTTAGCCAGATATAATTGCAGCCGCTGATAGTCCAGATTCTCTGTATGATTATCTTTATAAAACAAAGGAACAGGTGAAACATTCAATGCACAAACAAGTTGTTTGATCTTCTCAAAGCTGGGCACATTTCCGCTGTTTTCTATTGCCTTTAAATATCTGCTGGAAATACCGGATATTTCCGCAGCCTCTTCATAAGTAAGTTTCTGGTCGGTTCGAGCCTTCTTAAAAAACAATCCCATTTCTCTGTCGATTTGCTTTTTCTTTGCCATGACTTACACCTCCATACACAGTGTATAGTTCACAAAGAATAAAGAAAATGAAGCAATAGTTCACGAAATATAAAGGGCATAGTTCCCTTTTGAAGAAAATAATAGGACTTTGGACAGTGCATATAAAAAAACGCATTGTTCAGAGGTTTTTGGCATAGCTTTTTGTCCTTTGATGCGTTTGGGAGGTTCATGAAATCCAGACAATTCAAAGGATTTTTTTGTTTTACAGAATGTAGAAATATTTTTCTGCAGATCCGGAGGCAGAAATAGGCAACATTTTTGTTGCTGTGAAATTTTCTGCTCTGAAAAGTGAATTATACGCTGTATTAACAGAAGGTAAAAACAGAAGATTTGATATAAATAACGTCCGATGGGCAGGCTTGTTAGCTGCCTGTACGGGCGTTTTTTATATATTCTTAAAAATTTCAAAAAAATTTTTAGGAAGCCCCCGACACCGGGTATCAACCAATCGGGATATGGAGCGAAAGGGAAATAAGAATTTCGCTCATAACCAGTTGGACGGGAAGGGGGTGAACTCTAATGGAGCAATCTTCTTCCTGGGATGAATGGACGGTTAGACATCAGTTTGATCGGATATGTAAATTGGCACTGAAGGGCGAAGTCATTGATTATCAAAGACATATGGCCTATCGGCAAAGGCACGAAGTGCTGTTGTCAGAATTGCCGGAAAAGGAGTTGAGCAAACTTTTTACAATGGATAAATACAATCTTGAAACACATCGTTTTCAGGTTCTTGGCTATGATATTGAAGTCAAAGATGCATTGATTGCGGAGGCGTTACAGACATTAACAGAAAAGAAGCGGAATGTTATTTTACTGTCTTATTTTCTGGATATGAGTGATGCAGAGATTGCAAGAGAAATGAATCTTGTCCGCAGTACCATCCATGAGCATCGTAAACGCTCACTCGAATTATTGAAAAATATTATGGAGGTAAGTACAGATGAGAAAGAATGATACACAGATGAAGAAATCTGAATTGCTGCCTTTCCATATTATTAAGGCAGCATCAGAAGGTGATGTGGAAGCAATCAATACCGTGTTGAAACATTACGAAGGGTACATAGCCAGCCTGTCTACCAGAATTATGTTCGATGAATTTGGACAGGTACATTATTGTGTAGATGAAACACTGCGTCGGCGTTTGGAAACAAAGCTGATTACAAAAATTCTAGCTTTTAAGCCTGTGCCTTATGAGACAGGTAAAGTTGGAAATCGACAGTAGAAGAGCAAACTTTTCTGAGTTGATTATACGGTATCCGGAATAAGGCTTTTTTCCCTTTCAAAAGCTGAATGACCGAATACAGCGCACCTTGAAAATTGAATATTGCTGATCCTGCAGGACGTATGGAGCAGTTGAGCTATGTGATGAATACGCCAGGACTACCTGTTTCCGTCACTTCCCGACAATTTGTCGAAAAGCTGGCGGGGATTGTAAACGAAGAAATACTGATAACGGTATTGAAGTAAAGGTACGAGCGAGAAATATTTGATTACAGGCAGAGGATGGGAACTCTGTGGCGATGATGCTGCTTTTGATAATGATACTTCCGGCAATAGTCCGGTCTGAAGAAGATGGTGCAATACCAATGTGAGCCATGACCTGATGGCTACCTGCAGAATTTATTTTGTAAAAGAAATAATGAAAGGGTAAAATAATGAACGGTAAAAAATTATTGAGATATAGTATGCAGTTAGCAATGTTAAAACAGTTATTTGTAAAGAAATTAATTAGCGAAGCAGAATATTTGCTGATTGAAAAAAGGTTGATGAAAGATTATGGTATTGTATCCAATATAACAGCTTGACGAACTTCCTGTGTTGCTCTATAATGAAAATGAACACTACGGTAGGAACACAAAGGAGGACAAAAGTGGAAATAGAACTTATTAAAGCAAATGATCCATTTGATGGTTCTTCCAGAAGAAGAATTGAACGTCTTAGGGTTGCAGCATATTGTCGAGTTAGTACAGATGATGAAGATCAGATTAAAAGTTATAATTCGATGATCAGACATTATACGGATTTAATTCAAAGTAATAAGGAATATATATTTGCAGGAGTCTATGCAGATAGAGCGATCACAGGTACAAAAGTTGATAAAAGAGAAGAATTTCAAAGATTGATACAGGATTGTATGGATGGTAAAATTGACCTGATAATAGCGAAAAGTATTCCACGATTTGCAAGAAATACTCTTGATACCTTAAAATATGTAAGAATGTTGAAAGAACGGAATATTGCTGTTTACTTTGAAGTAGAGAAAATCAATACTTTAAAAGATGGTGAGTTCCTTATGACGATATTAAGTTCCGTGGCGCAGCAAGAGGTAGAAAATACTTCCGCATATGTAAAAAAAGGCTTGAAGATGAAGATGAAACGAGGCGAGTTAGTTGGTTTTCAAGGATGCCTTGGTTATGATTATGATGTAAATACAAAATCAATCTCAATTAACGAAGAAGGTGCAAAAACAGTTCGTTACATTTTTGATAGATATGTAGCAGGAGCTGGAAGCACTATGATAGCCAGAGAATTGAATGAACAG
The DNA here is from genome assembly GCF_040096655.1 of Blautia intestinihominis. NCBI lineage: Bacteria > Bacillati > Bacillota > Clostridia > Lachnospirales > Lachnospiraceae > Blautia > Blautia intestinihominis. Next base: position 5,180 of record NZ_JBBMEI010000072.1, read on the forward strand.
GGAATATTGACTATAAAGGGAAATCCTTGGGTTTCATCCAGCGTAATGGGAATTATAAATAACGAGAAGTACAAGGGTGATATTTTATTAGGAAAGACTTTTACAGTAGATCCGATTTCTAAAAGACGTTTGGATAATCTTGGTGAAGAAGATCGGTATTATATACATAATCATCATGAGGGAATTGTGTCGGAGGAAACTTTCGACAGAGCACAGGAAATTCGGAACCGAAGAAATGGTGGAAGAAAGCATAATGTTACACCGGGTAAACGAGAAAAATTTAGCCGACAATACGCTTTTAGCTGTATGTTAGAATGTGGATTTTGCGGTGCAAGTTTATCCAGAAGGCGTTGGCACAGTAACTCTAAATATAAGAAAACGATTTGGCAATGTGTAAAATCAACCAAAAATGGAAAGCGATTTTGTCCAGACAGCAAAGGAATACCAGAACAGGTTATAGAGGAAGCCTTCATTGAATCATATCGAATGTTGTGTAAGGACAATAGAGATGTTTTGGATGAGTTTTTGAGAAGAGTTGAAAAAACACTGGGTGAAAATTCTATTCCGGAACAGATAACTGCCTTAGATAAAAATATAAGTAAAATCCAGGCGAAGCGAAAGGTACTTCTTGATAAATATTTAAAAGGTATTGTTTCACAGGATATTTACGAAGAAACTGATATAGGGTTAAAAAAAGATTTTACAAATGAAAAAGCAAAGCTGGAATATTTACAGCAACAATTAGATGATGAAACTTCCTTACAAAGAAGGGTTTCAGATTTCAAAAAAGCACTGTCAGAAAATGAAGTATTAGAAGAATTTGACAGAGGTATATTTGAGAGTATAATCGAAAAAGTAATTGTTGGTGGATTTGATGAAGATGGAAATAAAGATCCCTATAAAATTACTTTCATATATAAAACAGGATTAAAAAATGAAATTGGAAATGCAAAGGAGCGTTTCGACAAGTCTAAGAAGATGGGGGATAAAACCAAAGAATTGTGTTCCCATATCGCAGACGAGTTAAAAGGAGTGTGTTCCTTTGTTAGTGACAACACATGTGGAGACGGTTGTTCTTTTGTCCCAACAAAAACCAGATGACACGATAGAGATCGACTTAGACCTGGACGAGCTGGATGCCACCAGTGCCGAGTTGAAAGCAACCTATCAGGAAATCAAAGATTATGTGCTGAAAGAATTTGGCTTGAAGGTTTCAAGTTTATATATTTCTCAGGTAAAACGCAAATGTGGAATTGAAGTGGGAGAAAACTATAATCTTCCAAAATCAGAAAATGCAAGAGTTCCACAATGCCCGAAAGAGAAGGAAGAAGCTATCAAGGCTGCCCTGAAATATTTTGCGATGATATAAGGAAATCGCTGATTTCAAGGAGGAATAACACATGAAAAGCACATTTGAAAAAATGGGTGGAACCTACACACTTGGCGCAGACGGAATTTACTATCCGAATCTTGTCAGTACAGATGAAGAACCGCATTATGGGAAATATGGAATGATGCGGAAAACATATCTGAAAGAGCATCGTCCGGTAATGTATTCACTGTATATGTTGGAAGACAGATTGACAGAACATCTGAATGTTGTAGACGATGAAGCACAGGAAAGGATGGATATTCTGGTGCGTCAGATGATGGAGAAGCAGGGGATTACGGAGGAATTGAAAGTTCGTGATCAGATGGAATGGGTCAGAGTGGTAAATGGTATTCGTAGTAGGGCAGAAGAGATTGTGTTAAAAGAATTAGTGTATATTTAAGGTAATGGAAAGCTCTTTCGGGAGCTTTTCGTTGATTATAGAAAATTTAAAGATGATAAAGTGTAAGGTGGAGGTAAAATTATATGAGAGATGATTTTTCACAAAGAACAAAGGATTTGTTAGCTAATAGAGTTGGATGGAAATGCAGCAATCCTAATTGTAGAAAAGCAACTCGTGGAGCAGGAATAGGAAAAGAGAATATCATAAATATTGGAGTTGCATCTCATATTACAGCAGCTTCTAAAGGCGGACCAAGGTATGATGAGAACATAACGTCTCAAGAGAGAGCATCAGCAGAAAATGGAATATGGTTATGCCAGTCGTGTTCAAAATTAATAGATTCAGATGTGAATAGATATACGATTGCTAAATTGAAAAAATGGAAGGAAATTTCAGAGCAAATGGCAGTTCTTGATTTGGAAGAAGCAACAGCAGAGGAGCAACATGAAGATAAAGAACTTATAAAGTTCTTTGTGCAATGTTTTGATCGTCCAGCATTTCAGGATAGAATATATCAAGAAGGAAGAATGGAAGATTTTGATAAGGCTATTGAGGATACTATTATCGCTTTAAATACGGGAGTTCTTAGAACCAGAGACGGAAGTATCTTAAAAAAAGCAGACGGAAAATCGTCTGTTGTAAATATAGAGTGGCGGGAGAAGCTTAATACAATTTGTGATATGTTGGTTGCACTAAGAAAACGATTAAAAATTGCAAAAGACACTGGAGCATATTCATTATATGGAGAAGATGATGTGATGTATTGTTTCTATGACAGAGATTTGGCAATATGGTTTGATTCAACAAGGGAAGAAATATTAAAGATATTATCTTCAATTTGTGAAGAAATAGGAATACATGGATTAGGTTTTCCTAGGAAACGGTACGAGTGGTAACTGATAATAATGGATAACTGTCATAAAGGGCTATTGGAAGTAATAAAGAATGATGAGCAGTTTACATTCCTGCGTGAAAAATATTGAGATGAAATAAACATGTTATATTACGGATTCTTCAAATGGAAAGAAATATGTTGGCTCTGCAACAGGTGAAAATATGATTTGGGGAAGATGGAAGGATTACATAGCCAATGGAAATGGTGGAAATATTGAGTTGAAGAGTTTGGATTTTGAATATATCCAGAAGAATTTCAGATATAGCATCTTGGAAATATATAAAAGTACAACAGATGATGATGCGATATTAGAGAGGGAATCCTGGTGGAAAGAGCTCTTAATGACTCGACAATTTGGATATAACAAGAATTAGAAATCATAGAGAATGGGGGAATGCTTTCAAAACTAGAAAGCAGAAAAGAATGTATGGAGCAAATTGAACTTATACAGCATTGGAATTATTTTTGTTCCCTTGCTGAACGATTGGATGATACAAAGCATTATATAGACCATGGTTTGCAAGAACATGATGGAATAAGAGAACTTGTACATGGAAAAGTATACTCTGATATTTTTAAACAAATAATTGTTTTAGCAGCCTCTGAATTTGAAATAATGAGTAAGGCCTTATGTAGTGCTAAGGGAGTAAAAACCAAGAGGATAGGAGATATAAGCGAAACAATACTAGGAGTATTCCCTAAAATTATTGATTTTGAAGTAAGTACACCTTTTTGGATTAATACACCTTTACATGATTGGAAGACGACACGTATTGATAATGGAAAGAATGTAAAAGTAGAAGGCTTGGACTGGTGGTTTGCATATAATTCGATAAAGCATGACGAAAAGGAATCTATAAAAAATGCAACATTTGAAAATGCAGTATTAGCATTGGCTTCACTTTATATTATTGAAATTTACCTAATGAAAGAACTGTTTGGAAATATGAGTATTATTTACACATATCCGACAGTATATTTTAAATGCAAGTATTTGCCCCATTCTGTTAGCAGTGGAGAAGGATTGTTGCCGGATGAAGGTGGTTTATCACCAACTGAGAGATATAAAAAGGAATGTCCCGAACTTTTTAAGAAGTATGAAATAGAATCAAAGTGATTGTGAAAAATGGTTGTGACAAGTTGATATAACACAATTTCTTTTAATTAGATATCAAAGAAGTATCGGTTGAAAGCTGTTTTTTAGTTATCATAAAAACTTACTTATGTCCAGCCTATAACAGGCTGGGCAATTTATTATAAATAAGTACAACAAAGAAGGTAATTTATATGGATTCAATATTAGTTTTTGATGATTTTAAGCATTGTTTTAGGGAATTAGACACCTCAAATTATAATGATGATTTAGTTGTAGGATCTGTTTTTTTTACAAGAGATGCTATAAATGTCATTGAAAAATATTACAGAATAATTGGTTACATAATATGCGATGATAAGGGCGTTTATTATCCGATTGATGTGAGAAAAAATGATATAGCCATATTGGAAGGAACTTATAATTGCATAGAGGATGAATTAAAGAAGGAATTGGTGCCATATAATATAAAGATCGAACCAGCAGAGGTATGGAGTCCTTTCTTTTTTCGTTGGCAGTTCATGTGTGATTGGAATGTTTTTGAAACTTGTGGAGATTTTATAAATATAGCCTCAAAAATAATAGGAAATGAGAGGCTGATGAAGAAGATTATTGATGACAAAATCGATTATGTCCTTCCAGTAAATTATAAAGAATTATCTCAAATGGTACGAGGCTTGAATAAATTATTTGGAGTTGAATTTTATAATAAGGATTATTACGAAGAGATAAACTATTTATTTGATTCGCTTGTGAATGGATACCATATAAATATGTCTACAGAAGAAGTTGAGACGTATTGTTATCAATTATGTAATTACGTTTTGAAAAGAATAGAGGGAGAACATGTATAATTCGGGAATAGGTACACCTTATTGGTTTGAATGGGAAATTGGAATACTAGAATGCTTGAATATGCTACAAGATACATCAATTGAATCAGTAATACTTCAATCAACTGATTTTCAGGCATTAGATGATGTCGTAGTAAATTATAGTGATAAAAGCATTTTAAATATTCAAGTAAAACATACAGATGAAGATGCTAATTTCACATATTCTTTTTTAGCTTCTGGGAAAAAGCCTTTACTGAATGAGTTGGCTTTAGAATGGAAGAATAATAAAGATAATTATAATTTTAAAGGTATTCAAATTGTAACAAATAAAAAATGGGGTCCGCAGGAAACAGATGGAAAGTGTTCAATGGATGACTTTATTTCCAAGGTGTTTCCATGCTTACAAGATAATTATAATTATACTTCGGCAAAGCCTAATGAGCAGAAGGCTATCGAATGGTACAGAGAAAATTTGGAGATAAATTTAGATTCAAATGAGGCGGCGTGTTTCACTAAAATTTTCTCTTTTAGAAAAGAGTCGTGTCTTGCTGATGTGGAAGAAAAAATACGTGTGAAGATTGGCGAAATACTAGGAACAGATAATAGTGATGCGATAGATTTTTGCTTAAATAGTCTTCTTTCTAAATTGAATATATGGGCAACATCAAGAAGAGAGAAGCAGGAAATAACAAGAGAAAATGTATATGGAGCATTATGCTATACCGAGCCGGATGTTCCTTCATATGAACTATGTCCAGAAAAACCGATACTTCCTTCTCGACAACGGTTTGGGGAGACCTTTATAGATGACATTAAAAAGAATAGTAATCATATCATATTCTTAGAAGGATTACCGGGCTGTGGAAAAACAAATTTTATAAGTTATTTATCACAGATGAATGAGTCTATAGTTGATTTTAGATTTTACACATATCTCCCAGTAAATAAAGTAGATGGTTCATATAGTGATGATGAAGGCTTTTATTTGGGCAATATTTTGTGGAGAAGTATTCTCGTACAGCTTAAGAAAAAATTTGAAGAGAATAATTTATTATCTGTTGTAAAGTTTCCACTTATATACCAATTTATGTCTGTTTCTGAAATGCGGGAAACGGTAATACATTTCCTACCGGAATATGCAAAATGTATAGGAAGGCCTTGCTACTTTTTTATAGATGGATTAGATCATGCTGCAAGATCAAAAGATGCACGAAATTCATTTTTATCTCAATTGCCAAGACCAGAGGAAATCGGGGATGATTTTTATTTTGTCTTGGTCGGACAGCCTATAAATGATGGTTATCCGTCTTGGATGAAAGATAATAAAGGTATTACATATTACAGCATGCCGGCTTTGGATACAGATGATGTTGTTATATTATTAGAGCAAAGCGGTGTAGCAGAGAATACAGTCGATATGGAAAACTTGGCGAAAACCGTTATTTCAGTTATTGGGAACAATGTTCTTAATATAATATTTGCAATTCTGGAATTGAAGAAAATGGTATTGCCACTTTCCTTCGAGGCAATAGAGAAGGAACTAAATAGTAGGTTTTTAAATAAACAAATTGATAAATATTACGAATGGATTATTAGTTCGCAGGAAAAAAGCCTTTTGCTATACAAAATTGAGGCAATTATGGCGTTTTCAAGTAAACGTATTAACGCTTATGATGTGGCTCAAATGTGTGGAGTTGAACACGACGAGGCGGCGTTTGTTTTAAATGGCTTATATCCAATTATTGTATGTGAAGGCGATAGATACTTCGCTTTTCATAATGATGTAAGGCTTTTTTTACAGAATGCAATTATTCACAATTCAAATATAAAAGGAATTACCGAATCAATAATTAATCGAATTAAACAGGATAGAGAATTATGGAAATATCGATATGATATCTCTTTTAATTTGCTAGTATCTTGTAAGGCCACTGATGAGGTGTTGAAACTGATTGACGTTGAATATGTAATGGATTCAGCATTATATGGGATATCGTTTGATAGGATACTTCAGCAGTTTATACTAGCGCACCAATTGCCAATGGATAGTCTTGAAGAAGTATGCATACATTCAAGTGCAGTGTCTCTTTGTTTGGCACAGTATGCAAATTGCATACAGTATTATGCAAAAGAATCGGATTATTTTGAAGCACAAAGTATCAACAAAAAGACTAAAGCGGAAAAATATTGTTTGAATGTTAAAAATGATATAGAGCAAATCATTTTAGATATTGATTTTGCTGCTAAGGCTGGATTTGAACGAGGACATAAACTTTTCGATGAATACCTCAGTGGATATAATATAGAGGCATTGTTAAGCGGGGAGCTAAACAAAGAAACGCTTGTTAAGGCAGGATATATATTTCGATGCTATGGTGCAGATTATATGGATGCTCTTACTGGAAATTCTAACGATTATGTTTATTTTGTAGATGGATGGTTAGATGCCAGTGTAAGTATTACATCAAAAGAAGATATCAGGCAAACATTCACTTTTAAATGGTATAATCCAGATTCATTGTATGCATATATTCATCAGATTACAGAAGAAAAGAATCTTGAAAAAGAATCATTTGACGAATTGTTGAATATTCTTTTGGGAATGTCTGCATCTATAGAAATAATTATAGAGATTTGCACATATGGACTGTTAAACTCATATAAATGCGAAGCTGGGATAGAATATATTGGCAACCATTTAAGTGATATTATAAAAATAGATAGAGATTATAAATACGAAGATTTAAGAATAATTTCTTTGATTAAGGCTAACTTGTGCCTGTTTGGTAGGATTGAGGAATCGTTAGTTGAAAAATGTTATAAAGAAATATTGAATCTAACTCATAATGGTGAATCACAAAGAGGTTATAAACCAGCATTGGCACAGTATGATATTGCAAAGCATGTTAGTGAACAATTTTATTCGGTGGACAGAAATGATGTATTATCTAAAGATGATATCTTTTCATTGATTTATTTTGCGGATAAGTACGGTGCTGGATCTGCTCATGATTGTAATGGATATACTGTTATGAGATTTTTACGTAAAGTATTGGTGAGCTTTTCCGAGCATAACCCCAAGGCAGGAATTATCGATACTATTTGTAAAGCGGTTGTTCAATGTTTGGAATGGGATAAGACTCGATTTATTCCGGAGTTTAACAGGTTGTTCTGTATATCAAATGCGCATGCTGATTTTCTAAAAGTTGCAGAATATTGGTGTGGCGAAGATGGAGTGGCTTGGAGATCAGAATATGATGAGATGGAAGATTTATGTAAAAACATGATACCTGCATTAGAATACTTTGGAGAAAACAAGTTTATAGAGGAAGTACGTGAAAAACAGAAATATAGAATGTTTGGCTATGTGGGAAGAAAAGACTATTCGTTAAATGGTTTACTTGATTGTTATAAAAAACTTCCTCTGAATGAAGAAAAATTATGCTGTTATGGCATGAGACTGTTTTACGTTTCAAATTTAGCGGATTCTATTGGTGATAATAGGTTTTCAAGTGAAGTTGACCGAGAGTTGCTAGAGGATGCCGTTAAATTGGGGTACAAGTACTGTAATGCATTATTTGAACTAAAAAATACTCCTAAAGATTTAGTTTATTGGAGAATGAAAGTTCTTGATTCTCTATATTGCAATATAGATTTGATTTCTGATGATTCTGAATTAATTGCGTTATACAGACTTACAAATTCATGGATTAAAGAGTATATAGAGAATGATAGAGAATACAATCGATTGGAAACCTTAAGAAGTTACAATTATGAAATTATTTCTCGCATTTCAAGTTCTGAAATTCGGGAAAAGCTTATGGCAAAAGGATTGTATGATAAAGCGGAACATAAAGATTTCTCTGTAGAAACAGGAAGGGACTATAATCTCGAAATTATCAATCTTTTAAAAGAAGATGGATATAATGAAAAGGCGGAAGGAGTAATTCTTACACAAATAGATAAAAGAGAAATCGGATTACATAAGCTGATTATGGAGGCAGGAGATATTATCGCCCAAAAACATATGGAAGAATATGTAAATAGATGTGTTGTTAAATTTATTCTATCTGAAAGCAAGTATGGTTATATAGGCAGCGGAATTAGCGATGTATTTGAACGTTATTATGAAATGTTCAATGATAATACATGGAATCTTTTATTTGAAAATATAGTAACTCGATTCGCAGAAAGTGATTATGGCATAATTGCCTCGTTGTGGGGAGATTTTACAATTTTCTCAATTTATTATCTTTCAAGAATAGATAAAGATAAAATAAAAGCTTTATTCGATTGTTTATGTAAAACACATGAAAGTCTTTCTTCGGCGAATGGAAGAGTAAAAATAAAAGAAGAAAAACTGATATTGGATGAGAATATTACGTCGCTCTCTGATATGGTAAATTTTCAGCTTAATATATGACTTTGGGTAAAATACTTATTCTTAGAAAGGAGGGATTTTGTGCCAAAGCAGAAAAAAAGAAGGCTTGCTGATTATTCGACTTCAGAGATGGTAAAGCTTTGCGGAATGAAAGCCAGCAGTACTTTTGAAAACAAAAGAGATAAAGTCTTTGAGAGATATGAAATAGATCCAACTCTTTTTAAAATGGATTCTAGCATTGAGGGAGGAGAAAACTTTTATCCTGTTGTTTGTGCTGAATTATTGGCAATTCTAATAAAAAATTGGGATAAAAACCCTTCAAGTAGAAAAAATGCTAACAGAGATAATGTTACAGTGACTCAGATTTGTGATTTTTATAGGGCATTATTAAAAGATGTAGATGATCTTCCAAAAGAATTGAGAGGACTTATATATAAATCTTGCCAGAGTCATTTTACTACAAAGTGTCTTGTAATATGGGCGGAAAGAGTAGTAAATGGATTGGCATTATTTACAGAAACGCATATGAATCAACCAGAGGAAAATATAGGTAAGCTTTGTCAGGCTCTTGCTATTAATTTGGATAAAATGACATACATGGAATACATGAATAATAAGCTTATAGAGGCTGTCCCTTGGATCGCTCAATTTGGTGTATTTCCAAATCCTTTTAACATGAGTTCTATGCAAAAACCAGCAATAGGTACTCAAAATGTTGGTCTAGACGTTGGCTTGGCAGAGTTGATTAAGGCTATTGCATTAGAGATGAATAGCGATAAGGAAGAAATACAGTATGAGTCTATAAAAGATGAGGAATCTGATGTTGGCGCTGTAAGGGATGTGTATTACAAAATGGTACAGTCATGGTATGTCTCGTCAGAGTTTGAAGAATATACAACAAATACATATTCCAAAGGAGCTTCTGCTTGGAAAAACTGGGCCGAAAAAATTGAATCTGGCGAGATGGAGGGGAAAGATGCAATTGTAGCATTTTATGAGAAGCAACTTGCGGAAGCAAAACTAGAAGTTATGGCATTGGAGCAGCGTTTAGAGGCAATAAAAAATGACGAGCCAGCTATTTTTCCGGTGACTGCTGAGGAAATAGAGGATATTAATGATGCGTACGTAGAGTATTTCGGTGATAAGTATGGTAAGCAGACTGATAACCATCGGTATGCAGATGTATATATTGGGCAGATGCTATGGGCATTTTTAACCCAAGAAAATTTTTAAATTTCGTACTTAAGTATTTTGGAGAAAAACGGTGCTATCCTTAACTTACAAAAAAGAGAAAGGAGCACACTAGTATGATTTATTTTTTGTCTGAATCAGAAAAGAAAACTGCCATTAAAGAATATGCTGGTCGTCAAAAGACAATTAGACAGCTTGCACAAAAATATGGCGTCTCGTATGAAATAATGCGACGAATAATGGTTAACGCTGGATACTCGAATGGGTTGAAAGTAAGGTGAAATATGAGTGCAACCGGCTGTCCATTTATTAGAACAGCCGGTTTGTTACCATAAGAATCATAAAAGGGGGAGTGCACGATTTTCGCGGCTGTCAGATATTTTCGTTATTTTGTAGATTAATATTACAAACAAGTGTTCGCGGTGATATACTTTCAGAATAGTAGCAACTAGAAAAACTCGATATGTTTCCGACAACAAGAAGGGTTTAGGTTGCGGATTGAATAAGGGCAAAATGTGCGTAAGCGCAAAATATTGCTACGTTACTCATGAATTACGCTTGCACCAAAATGATAGATGCAAGCGTCTTTCTCTATTTTAGTTTTGACAGTTCGTTTTCGCAGTCTCGCTCCATGGGGCAAGCTGTTCCAACTGCTCATCTGACATTTTATCGTCTGGCCGCTGTGATAAGAGGACGAAAAATCCTATTTGTTCAGCTCTTGTGTTTATAATGGGCAAAGAAGAACCAAATTATAATTCCATATCATACGACCTTTTCTTAGTTCGAGCAGGCTGATTTCGCCGCATCTCCTGTTTCCTCTGATATTCAAGTTCCCAGGCACGATAGGAAAAAACATCAGGATCTTCCACATTGAGATAATCTACCTCATTGGCGGCAATATCACGGCGGTGATAGTCATAATACTTACCAAAAG
>NZ_JBBMEI010000073.1:0-16246 GCF_040096655.1 Blautia intestinihominis
CTCGGACACGGCTTGGGTCTACACCTTCTACTTCGGCAATTTCATTTACCGTCATTCCCAGATAGTATCGGGCATAACTTCGCTTTGCCTGTTTCTCCGGCAGCTTCATCACAGCGGCATAGACCTGCTCCTGAAACTATTTTTCCTCCAGAAGCATCTCCGGTGTCTGGGGCTTCATCAGAATCGCATTTTCAATGCCATTCTCGCAATCCAGAGAATACTGTGCTTTATAACGATACATCTTTCGCTCATACGCAGCTTCCGCACGCTCAGCTGCTCGAATAGTCTCCATTACTTCCTCTGTCACATCTACAAAAAAGTCTGTTGTATAAATATCAGGATAAAATTCCCGAAGGTTAATTTTCTTCATTATGTACCTCCATTTCGATTCACGGGTGATTGACGGGTGAATCGAATGGAGGCGGAGACCGACACCGGCAGACAACCGGATCATCTCCGAAAAAATGGCAACAAAAAACGCCAGGTTTCCGTGATGGAAAACTGACGCGCCAAGAGCAGCCACGATTGTACTTAATTACATGGAACGATAATGCCGATGCAATGCTAAACTTACCCGGAGGAGGAGCAATGCTTTTTTTAACTGATGTAGATCATGTGAGCTTTGAAAAAGCAAACGAGACACGGCAAAATAACCTCCAATCGGCTACCGTGTCCCTGCAAGTCGTCATGATGGACAGCTATAAAGGAACTCTGGAAAGTATCAAAAAAGGAGTATTGTATTCCAAAGACAGCGGTGACGGCGATACCTACTCCATGATTCCACCTACTGAAGATGTAGTTTCCTCTTATAGTGTTGATGTAACAAAAGATAACGGAAAAACAGTACACATTGGAGATTATTCCACAGTTGAGAAATTAGACAAAGCCATTTCTGATGCAGTTAAAAATGGTCAGCTCACACAAGAAGAAGCGGACGCCGTTCACCAATAATAACCAAACCATTCTGCCGCACGACGGCAAAAGAAAAAAAGCCGTCGTACAGCAGACAAATTGATACGCCCATTTAAAGCAGCGGCATTGATTTTCAGAGCCGCTGTACCAAACGGGCAAAAAGCAAGAACTGCCCGGGCAACAAAAAAATTTGAAGAACCGGACACCCGCCGCCAGACCATTTCGAAGGCGATCGCCGAATTGCTATATATTATGTTAAATTCCTGAAAGTATTTTCTTTGCGTTCTCCAGGTTATTTTTTCCATTTATTTTTAAATATACTTTACTGATCTCAGAAGGCTCTCCTATTTCTCTGCAGAGATCCTGTGCCTGGGAAATGGGTATGTAGATTTCGTTGCCTTCTATTACTACAGCGGCTTTACAGGGCATATATGAGGTTTGCGGTTCTCTTGCGGAATTGCCGGATAAAGTGGTAAGATCATCTGTGGCTTTGGAAGTATCCTTCTCTTTTTCATCCAGGAAATAAAAAATATTCAGGTTTTCACCCATCTCTAAAAATTTTTCCTGTTGTTTTTTTGAAATGGCATGATTATTATAGTCTTTCATATCCCGTAGGGAACCATTTCCCAGCAATAACAACGGCAGCTTCCCCAGTTCATTCTGAGTTGGATTTTTTCCAAACGCATTCATATCAATTCCTGAAAAAGTCGTTGTTTCCGTATAATCTTCAATTTTGATGACAACCGGGACTTCTATGACTGGCCAGATTTCTTTTATACCTTTTATCTTCTTCGCTTTCTGCAAAAAATCTTCATCATAAGCCAGATCTCCAAGTGGGAGCAACACAGTAAATTGCCGTTTTTCTTCTTTCATGCCTGCCAGCAGCATTCCTAATAATGTAAGTATCAATGCCAGCAGAAGTATGACTAATAAGGTAAAGCTGTCTATTTTTTTTCTTTTCAATGAGAAGCCGCCTTCCTCGCTTCTTCAAGAAGGATATTTTTCTTATGAAGCTTTCTGACCAGAATCAGGATTATGGAAATAAGCAGTACTGCAACAACTGCAGCTATGGAATACCACCAGTTATTGGTTTTCTCCTGGTCATCTTCAACCTTTAAAGTTTTTATCTGGGTTTCTTTGATTTCAGAATCAAATTTTATTTCTTCCTCATATGATTTGCCATCTGCATCCTCATACGTAAGAATTAATTGACCTGCACATTTTCCTGTTTTTCCTTTTACATATATGCGAAGACTTCCTTGGGATAAATCTCCGGCCTCTATGGTCCCTAAGAATGCAGTATCGTTTGAGCTTAATTCATCAGCCTTTAAGCTGACACTTGCATTGTATATTTTGTCTCTTCCGAGATTCATTGCTTTTACCGGGATCTCTACTGTATCCATAGTGTATAAAACAGATGGAATATCTGAAGCTTCCAGCTTAACACGAACCGGTTGGATGATCTGAAAAGACAGTAATTCTGTACCGGTAGTTGCCGTTGCTTTCGAATCTTCATAATCCAGAGAAAAAGTAATGACAGCCTGGCCAGGATCACAGTTTTCTGTTATAGTAATCATCTGTTCCAAAGTAATTGCTTCACCAGGAGCCAGGACTTGTACATAAAAAGAGTTTTTCTCAAATTCGATTCCTTTGTTCTCTGTAGAAAGGGAAATTTTTAAACCAAATACATTTTGACTGCAGCTTTTATTTCGAAATGTCAGAGACATTTCTGTTGTAGAACCAGCCTCCAATCGTCCACCTGAAAGATTGCTGTCTTCTAATAATACCTGCGGTTTATGTAATATTTTTTCACTTGATGAGTCTGATGTTGAATTACCTCCTCCCCCACCGCCCGAATACCCTCCGTTGTCTATAACCGGATCTGTTATCTGCGGGGCGTCACCGTCCTCCGGATTATCACTGTCTATTACAACATGAAAAGGATTCGATTTAGAACCATCACCAAAGTCATCTCCTGATGTAAAAATATCCGGATCCGGATTTTCTTTATCGCTATCAGCTTTATCAGGAGTCTTCTCATCCTCTGCCGGAGGTTCGGTACTCGGAGGTTCGGTACTCGTAGAATCATCCTCTTTTTCATCAAGGGTTAACGAGTTGTCATTCTCATAAGATACGGACGGATCTGAGTCCGTAAATCCTTCTTCAGCAGATGTAATCTCCGTGTTTTGAGGCTCTGTGGCAAAAACGGTAGCTGGAAGAAATATTATTGTCGTACACAATACTAATGCCGTTTTTACAAATAAATTTCTCATTATCAGGCAGTCCTTTCTCTTAAGATTCCTCCATCCATTTCATATACGTGGTCACATAAGATTCTGATGTCCTCTTCATTATGGCTTGCCAGCAAAATAGTTTTTCCTGCTGCTTTTAAATCCAGCAGCAGTTCTCTTATTTCTTCCACGCCATGTTTATCCAGTCCATTAAACGGCTCATCCAGAATCAAAAACAGAGGATCTTCCATAATGGCCTGTGCAATACCAAGGCGTTGACGCATTCCAAGGGAATATTTTCCGACTGGTTTCTTCATGTCCGGATCCAATCCTACCCTTTTTAGGACTATGCGGATATCGGCCTTCGAGATCCGGCCATTCATATCTGCCAGGATTTCCAGATTTTTAAAGCCCGTATATTGTGTAAGAAAACCGGGAGTCTCGATAATAACTCCAAGACTTTCAGGAAAATCCACATCATGGCCTATTTTTTTTCCAAATACAAAAATAGTGCCCGTAGTTACAGGAAGAAACCCACAGATGCATTTCATAAGGACGGTCTTTCCTGAACCATTATTTCCAACAATCCCATAGACGTTCCCTGTTTTCAGGGAAAGATTTACTTCCTGTAACACGATGTCTTCACCGAAACGTTTGGTCACGTGTTCTATTTTTACGCAGGTGTTCTGCATCATTCCACTTGCTCTTTGCGGATCACAGGCCAGATTAAATGTCCCTTCAGATTTCTTCCAATCTTCCATATAAAACACCTCCCAGAATTCCCAGCATTACTAATAAAAACAACAGTAGAAATAGCCAAACTCCTATTTTGTCCGGTCCCCAATTTTCATCAGCCAGTATCCATTCTACTGGATAAAACCATATCTGATTCTTAAAATAGCGGTCATGAAGGATAATTCCGAAATAAAAGCTTACAAAAGGGATTCCATATGCCATGTAAGCAGAATCCCATAAAATCCCGCAGCTTCCACCGAAAGTACTTATGATACTTCCGATAAGTCCTGTCCGAAATGCCTTCATGAGTAAGTCCAGAAGTGCTTCTTTCTGAATAGCACCCTTTATCTCCAGCGGATAGAACACAATAAAATTGATAAAAAGTACCGTTAGTATAGATAACGTCCAGACCATAAAACCAGATACCATAATGGAAAAAACTTTACCTTCGATATACTGTCTGCGAGTCGTTCTGGGAAGTATCTCCTTTAAAAATCCACTTTTATATTCTTGCAGAATGGAATCACTCCATGGCAATACGGCCGCTACCGGAATGGCAAAAGATACTGCCTGACTTTTTAAGGAACCTTCCAGTATACTGATAAAAGTACCACATGTCAGTGCTTTTTTTAAGCTGGGATAAGTCTGTCCAATGGCTATGGAAATGCAGGCTATCAGCCATGCTGCCAGAAAATTCTTATTAAAAAACATACGTTTTGTTTCACCCCACATAGGTTTTCCCCCTTCCGATCATGTCTTTTCTCCAAGAAATTCAAAGGTATATTTTTTCATCCGGTTAATTGCAAAAACTGCAAGAAGAACTAAAATACCCAGAAAAAACATATAGGAATGCGGGATTTTCGGGAGCAATGGATCATAACCCAAGTTATGTTTTCCGTATACTGCCTGGTTCAGAGGACTGATCCAGCAGATTAATACATTTACCTGATACATTTCGTATTTTTCTTTATGTAAAATTGCAGCCAGTACTTTCGGGTCCAATAAAAAACCAAAGACACTGTAAAGAAGGCCAAAAATCATCCCCTTAGTCTTCCCTTTATAAAGATTTCCTACAAGGATTACAAAGCTTAAGGTCAGCGAATAACAAAACAGAAGGAAGAAAACCTGCAGCATACAGCCATAGGGTGAGATACTTTCCATGACCCTTACTGTAGAAGGGACCTGCAGGTTTTTTCCTAATTCTGAATAACCAAGCATGGCCGCAGTTTCGCTCCACAGATTACCTGGATAACTCTTTTTCATACACAGCACGGCCGTAAACAGCAGCATCAAAACCGTATATAAAACAGTTACAAGAATAACATAAATGAATTGACCTAAAAGCCATTTCCTCTTGGTTGTCCGGGTCAGCTGGTATGGAGTAATAGGTGTCATCTTCGGCAGGTCAGAAAACATAAGAAGCAAGAGCAGTGAACTGGACAGTACTGCTATCCCATCCCCAAATGTCCAGATAAATGGTTCAATGGCCTGTACCGGTGTATCGTAGGTCTCCATTACAACCATGATTCTGCCTGTAAGCAGGAAACTAAGTACAAATTCTAACAGAAATATAAAAATAACTTTGGGATTGCGTAAAAATCCGAAGAAATTGTACCTTACAATTCCAAATACCTGTCTCATGTCAGTAACCCAGATTCCGGTCTATGATACTGCCATCCACGGCATTAATGGTAAGGAAGCTTTCATTCGGATCTTTACTGGTATTTGATTCTGTTTCTCCGTTATATTCACTTTCTGAAGTCATGCTGCCGAAAAAATCCCAGACGGGGATCAAAATACCTGTGTGTGCGTCAGTAGACGGCTCATATATTCTGGCATAACCAAGAACGATCCGATCAATATCATAGACCCTGGAATTTTCATATTGCATATTATCAGCGTTTGTTACCACCATCATTTTTTCATAAATTTTCATAACCTCGCTGAATGAAAGAAGATTTAAATTCTCTGTCTTTATTTTACCAATTGTGTAGGGATTTGAATAAGTCATGCTTTCTATGCCATCTTTATCGACATAGAAACAGAGACTTTCATAAGACCATGTTTCCATTGTGCTATCCATATCTTCCAATGCCCCACCGTCTGCAATTGTCTGAGTTACCGGCACACCATTTATGGTACGTGCATAATCAATTCTATATCCATTTCCAAAATTACCTGAACTATTATCGCCTTCAAAACTTTTGCACACCGCGTAATTCCAGTTAGAAAACTGTAAATCTGTGATGCCCATTTTTTCAACTTTTTCCTTTACAAGTTTTTTTGCTTCATCCAGGGACAGCCCGATAGATTCTTCTGTGGGTTTTTCTTCCTCTTCAGAATATCCGTAATCACACCACATTGCATCCTCCGGTATTTTTTCCCCGCCCTTGTTTGCTGCTTTCTTGATCTTGACTGACAAGGTATCGGAGCCATCGAAAGATATTATATAGTAGTATTGTGAATCGTCTGGCATTTGTGCAACACAATTGAAATAATTTCCGGCAACAGGTTTTGCTTCTGTCAGGGTTTTCTTTTCCGGAGCAGTTTCGTATTCCTGTTCCCATGTCTCAATATCTTCATAGATATCATAGACATAATTTCCATCATCGTCTGTTCCATAGTTATACGGATCCAGGTTTCCGTTTGCAACGTCTTCTTTTAGTTCATCCAGAGTTTTTTTAATTTCATCCTTTGTCTTCACATAATAACTATCTATGGTATAAAGTTTTGCCTCTGAGAAGAATGCGTTTGTAATACGGTCGAGAAGCTCCTGGGGAACTTCTGCCGCGGTGACAGAAATAGCAGATATCTTTTCCACTTCCGGAATTTCTACGCTTGCATCTGTATTTACCACGAGCTTGGCACTGTCATCTTCCACATGGCTTTTATAATTTTGAGGAGCATCGATGAGATTCCTGATGGTTGTCTTTGAATCTGAACCGTCATCGTTCTTGCTTTCAGATGCTTCTCCTTTAGAACCGCTAACATCATCCGCTTCCGTATAGGCATCTACAGCCTTGCTCCCCTTCGGCTTTACCAAAGAAGAGTCCGGGGTCTGTGCGCATCCTGTAAACATTCCAATACAAAGCACTATTCCTGCAAATTTTTTTATGTTTTTTCTCATTTCTGGTAATTTCTCCTTTCTAAGGTTGTTATAAGTATATCATCGAGCATTACACCAAATCTTTCGCGATTTGTAACTGATATGTAAACGTTAGTGTGATTACCAGAAAACAGAGACGGTAGTTCCTTTTCCCGGATTGCTTTCAATCTTCAGTTGGAAATCGTGCAGTTCTATAATTTTCTGACATAAAGAAAGACCGAGCCCTACACTTCCTTTTGCCCTGGAACGAGATTTGTCTACCATATAAAATGGTTCCGTCACCATTTCCAGATCCTCTTTTGGTATTCCCTTTCCAAAATCCTGAACCATCAGATGGTCTGGGGTTGCCTCAAGCACAATTTTAGATTCTTTCCTGGAAGCTTTGACTGCATTATCAATTAGATTTGTCACTACACTTATCATTAAGTCCTGATCAAACTTCTTTACCAATTCTTTTGGTTCACAAAATACATCAAGAGAGATGTTTTTTTCTTGAAGCCTGCAATCAATGAGTTCTTTTACTTCTTTCAGGAAGTTATCCACCTGTATTTCAGCTGGATTGAATGAGTCTTCCGAAGCTTCGTAGAGTCCGGTTAATTCCAGCATTTTCATAGAAAGTCTTGAAAGCCTGCGACATTCATTTTCAATATAAATCAGAGCCTTCTCCTGCCTTTCCGGGGTCAGGCGCACAGTAAGCAATGTATCTGCATAGCCTATGATTGCAGTCATTGGGGTCTTCAGCTCATGAGCCAGACTTCCAATAAGCTGTTTTTGTGTCCGGTTTATGTTAGAAAGACTTTCAATTTGTTCTTTTATTTTACCTGTCATAAAATTAAAGGTTGCACCTACCTGCGCAAGTTCTGTATTGCCCTCTGACGGTACTTTAAAATCATAAATACCTTCAGAAACAAGAAGCGTAGCTTCTCTTAGGCTTGTAAGCGGTGCTGTGATTTTTCGAAGGTTCAAATAAAGGACAATTCCCATCACCACGATCAAAGATAAAGTAAATCCACCCGTCTGAAAAAACAGCAGATGACTTTTTTCTATTACATCTGTTATATCTTTATAAGTAACAATCTGATATCCCATATTTGCATTGCCATAGTAGAATAACAAAAGTGTCCTTCCATTTATCTGACTGATCATAGGGCCATGACCTTCACTGTTGCTGCCATGATTCATCAAGTTTGCCTTACTTTCACATAATTCCCTTAACCTTTCTACATCGAATTCATAAACAGTTCCATTATAGGTCATTTTTCCATCAAGATATAAAACAGCACTGTCATGAAAAACCTGCCGAAAAGCATAAGTAACTATTTGTGGTCGCATTTCGTTGTAGGTATTCTGTTTCTGATCGTCGGAACGGCTTGTTTTATTTTCAAACTGTAAGATGTTTGTTCTAAATATACTGCTTTCATAACTGTCGATATTCTGTATACTCTGATTTTTCCAACAATAAGTGGTATAAAGAAAGATCCCTAACGATACCAACAGAATGATACATGTAGTCTGAGAAAAAATCTTTATTAAGAGTTTCATAAATCCACCTCAAGCCTGTAACCGATTCTGGGAATTGTTTTAATCTTATCCTGCCATCCAAGCTTTTTCCTGATACGACCCACATGTGCATCCACAGTTCTTGTTTCTCCGCAGAACTCTTCATTCCACAGTTCCTGCAGAATCTGATTCCTGGTCAGTGCTTTATTCGGGTTTTTGGCGAACACCATGAGGCAGTTATATTCCATTGGCTTTAAATAGATTTCCATGCCCATTTTTGTAACAGTACGACTAGCAGTATCAATGATGACATCACCAATTTGAATCTGTTCTTGTACAGTGCCATTACGTTCCAGTACTTTTTCAAGACGGACCATCACTTCCAGCATTTCAAATGGTTTTACAATATAATCTTCTGCACCGTCTTTTAATCCCTTTATCTTGCTCGCGATATCTCCCTTTGCGGTAAGAAATATTACGGGGATTTCATACTGCTTCAGTTTCGGTAACAGGCTATATCCGTCTCTTCCGGGAAGCATGATATCTACAAGTGCACACTGAAACGCATGATCTTGAATAATTGCTTCATATGCCTCATTTCCATCCAGATATCCTACTGTTTCATACCCTGCAATCTCCAGATTCATACATAGCAGGTCATTGATTGACATTTCGTCTTCTATCACAAGAATTCTTGCCTTCATAATTATTACCTCACATGTTTTTATAACTATCTTTTCACAGGTTAATTATACATTAAATTCTATAATGCAGTTGTAACTGATTTGTAACAGCAAAAAAGGAAACCAAAACCATTCTGTGAGAATAGTTCTGATTTCCTGTATAAACCGATATGCTGATTTTATACACATGCCCAAATCGGCTTTATCAGCTAATACCGCCGCCAGTTTTTCATAAAACGAGAATAAAAGCTGATATTTTCCTGTTTTTTTGCACATTCCTTCATACATTTCTGTATGTTTTGGTAGTAAGATTTTGTATTGACACCTGATTCTTTCACATGATAATCAAAAATGCCTGACATTGGATCCTGGAAAAATAACGTTATCCGAAAGCTGCGCATGGATATCCAGCATTTTTTCATAGGTTCTGGTATCAGCATGATAATAGTCCCAATATACTAATCCTAGATCTTTTTTCGGTTTTTCCCATTTGGAGCAGTCCGTGTTTTCGGGCAGATCATAGTATCCGCCTGTAGAATTTGCTGTAATGTACATGTCACTCCATATCATAGGCTTTAATTCTAATTTTCTGCAAATATCTACGACCCTGTTACAATGTTCCTCGATTATCAGTGACCCTTTTTTATATCCATTTTCTTTTAGATAATTTCCAAGTCCCAGCATGACAGCCTCATCCATTCCAATATGTACCCTGTTGGTAGAAAAATTCTCCTTTACTGAGCTGAGCAGCTTTTCAATAAACTGATAAGTTTCCTCTTTTTCAGGCTGGAGAATGTCCGCAGAATCACGAATCTTATCCATTCAGACATGCTCTTGATATTGAAATTCATCTTCTTCCATATGATGTATAGCATAATTAAGTGCGCGGTAATAATGAGATATTTCCCGGCAGATGATATGAATCTGGTTTTTTCTTTTATTGATCAATATTTCTGGTCTGTCCTGAAATTTAACAAACAATTATATATTTTGGTTGAAACCGTCATTTTCAGCCAGCAGTATTTCAGTACCTTTTTTAATAGTATTATATTCTTTCTTATCAGATGAAAAAACAATGTTCATACGTATTCCTCTTTCTTTAGGAATTATTCTTTTTATCATATCCTTCCGGTATCTCATAAGAATCTACTTAAGGCACGAATCAGTTTTTCTGACTCCAGTGGTTTTGTAAGATAATCGTCCATTCCGGCTTTCAACGCTTTACTCTTGTCTTCTGCAAAGGCATTGACGGTCATAGCTATAATCACAACAGCAGATACATCACTTCTGTTCATTGTACGTATTTCTCTGGTAGCTTCCAGGCCATCCATAACTGGCATCATAATATCCATCAGAATTACATTGACCTCACCAACACCTGATTTTGCAAATGCTTCAACAGCCTCCTTACCGTTTGAAGCCCTTATAATTTCTGCTCCTGCATTTGTCAGAAGGAATTCTGCAATTTCCATGTTCAATTCATTGTCTTCGGCCAAAAGGATTCTCATGCCTTCAATTGATACATCGTCTTCCTGGCTTTCTGCCTGCTTCATATCAGCAGAAATAAGGAATGGGAGCTGTACCATGAATGTGGTTCCTACATTTTTCTCGCTTTCAAATTTAATCGTACCGCCCATTTTCTCTATTAGTTTTTTTGTAATTGGCATACCAAGACCTGTTCCTCCATAAACAGATCTTGCACCGCCTGTTTCCTGAGTAAATGGTTCAAAAATATGGTTCTGAAATTCTTTACTCATTCCAACTCCGGTATCCTTGCAGTGAAACTCAAACAGTATATGCCTGTCATCCACCTGTGTTTCATAATAGCTGAGCAGTATCTCTCCTTTTTCTTTATTATACCTGACAGCATTACTTATGATGTTCATAAGGATTCTTTTTAAACTTTAATCACAGCACTTTTGCATGCTCTGTCAATGTGTTTATTTCCATAAATAAATTTTTCTTTGTACCCATTATATGGTTCCAGTATTGATACGTCAATCCCATTAATGTGCCTTCTCTTCTTCACTCTTTGTGAAAGGAAGAGATTGCTAGCTTTTACCAATCGCTCTTCCACTTCCACATCAAGTCTGCTTTGTTCTGGATTACCGAAATGGTGATCATGCGTCAGGCTGATACTGTTGACAATGAAAAACAGGAGCCAGCTGCATTACAACTTAGCTCCTGTCCTGTACATCTTGAATATAGAATTAGTAAAAACAGATTATCGGGACATCATACTGAATAAGACTATAAAGCTGTCCGGCATTTTCTGGTGGAAGATTGATGCATCCATGAGAACCACCTGTAAGATATCTGTCACCACCAAAGTACGGCTGCCAGTCTGCATCATGAAAGCCAATTCCTCCATTGAATGGCATCCAGTACGTTACCGGCTGTTCATAAGAATAGGTTCCATTTGCTGTCATTTCACCTCGCAGCACGGACGGACTGCTCTTTGAATTCAGTGTGAATATTCCAGGGGGTGTTTTTCTATCCGGATCGCTTGGCAGTCCGGATACGATTTCTGATTGGAAAATAATATTTCCATTCTGATAATACCACATATACTGTTCTGTAAGATCTACCTCTATATATGTATCTCCAAGATCATTGATTCCGTGTGCATTTGCCCTCATAGAATATACCGGTTCCCTGGTTGTCTGGGTTCCTGACTGAATTTCCTGCATGAGCTGTGCTACTTCCTTGTCCTGATCAATCTTCCATCCATAAGCTGAGCCATATACATACACCGTCCTTCCGCTCGTGGTCTGGAATTGTCTTTCAGTGCCAACTGTATCATGATCTGCTGCAAGCTGTGCCACATAATCCACTACATGCTGCCGGAAGGCTTCATCATTCTGGAGCAGCTGCCCTTTCTCGTCAAACTGCAGCCAGTTTTTGATGGTATTCCCATCGAGTGTTACCGTTTCATCTCCAAATGTATATGTGATATTTACTTTTGTCAGGTTCTTATATGTATTTACCATATTCTGAAGCTCTGAACTTTCTTTCGTCACATCTGCTTTCTTATAAGCCTTTGGATCACTTTCCAGATCTACCTCTGCCGCATCGTTATCGATTGCCCTGCATATCATCTGATAAGCTTCTTTGGTATTTAATTCATTGCCTTCCGTTTCTGGCACAATAGTGAATTCTGAGTTAACAAAACTTACATACGCATTTTCCGGTGCTATCTGATTCTCTTTTTTCGCACAATTTAATGAATTTACCTGTTCTTCCAGTTTCTCCCGGCTGAAAAAAGTCTCTTCTTGAACCATATAGTTTTTTGTTTCAAAAAGACTGCCGATCCATTCCCATGATTTCTGAGTTTTCAGCAGCTGGAGAACCGCACCGCTGGATACGTATTTATAATCAATATCTTTTCCTGTAATGGCCTGCGGGTCCTGCATTCTTGCCCTTACCTGAATAGTATAGTTATCCTTTTTCCCAGCAATCTCCTGCTCAACCTCATATGCTGTCTTATTTGAACTGTCAATCCCATTGATGGTCGTCCCATAAAAGAAGTGATATGAGTAATAATAAGATATACCTGCATATATACAACAGCCTATAACAAAAATCATCAATATAATCAATATTACAATTTTCTTAATTTTATTTTTCTTCTTTTCTGAAAATATAATAGATCTGAATTCCGATTTATCCATCGGCACATAAACAACTGAACCTGGTCTTGCCGATTTTGTGGTTCTCATT
The DNA here is from genome assembly GCF_040096655.1 of Blautia intestinihominis. Classification (NCBI taxonomy): domain Bacteria; kingdom Bacillati; phylum Bacillota; class Clostridia; order Lachnospirales; family Lachnospiraceae; genus Blautia; species Blautia intestinihominis. Next base: position 12,888 of record NZ_JBBMEI010000073.1, read on the forward strand.
GACTGCCCTATCACTTCTTTTTGTCTCATATCCTACTTATCTTTCTTTGAATCACTTAGTTTTTTGCACTGTCTCACTGTCATTATCAAAATGTAATGTCTTATGATATTTCGCATTCTCCTCCAGAAGTTTTTTCCATTTCTGTCCGTCTTCTTTCGTAGGATTATCAAAATTCTGCTGCCCCTTCAGTTCATCCATATACTGGATATAATCCAGGAAATAAATATCTACTGTCGAAATATCCCTGTCCTGAATTGCGAAGTTATTACAGTTTCCAGTAGACTCATTATATGGAAGTGTGTTTCCGTTGGCATCAAGAGCTACCATGAAGCAGTCACTGTTGGATCCTTCCTTATAAAGTTCATTTACCGTCAGTTCATACGGAGAACGAATTACGGATTTGAGTCCGATACCAGCATCGTTTGTATCATTCAGTTCCAATACTTCTGTCCGGGAATCATCTACTGTAACCGGGATATCGAAACTCCAGTCACCTTCATATTTGTAGTAGCCGGCATCCCTTCCATAGTTTTCATCATCCGCTTCTGACCACTCATAGTCTGCTTCCAGCCCTCTTACCTTCGAGATATCCAGATGCAGATTAAAAGTATCCGGAATCTCAATATCTTTAATATATTTCTGATATGCTCCACCACGCTCAGATACTTTATTGATAAACTCTTCCAGCAGTGCATAACCTTCATCCGTCTGATCATCTAAGTCCGCCTGAGTTATTCCCATCTCATCCATTACCTGCTGTGTCATTTCATTGTATTTCTCATTATATTCCGTATAGTCTTTTGCCGCCTGAGCAAGATCATAACGGAAAATGCATGCATAGGTGTTGTCATCCAGAAACTGTCCTTCCACATGACCGTCGATCACCCGACTAGCTTCTGAATCAAAGTCCACACCTCCAGTCATATCCAGATCAATGACCGGTGTTCCACTTTCCGCCCTGGTTGACGTTTCTGGAAATGGCTTATCACTCTTAAACTGCATAGTTATATAGACTGCCTGGCTGTTGGCATATACCTCAGAACATGTAATTGTCAGCCCATCTGCTGTTTTAATGTAAGCATTCTCACTAGTGGCATTACCTGTCTTGTCCCCATCTGCTTCACTGCCATCTGCCGTTGTTCCATCAACGGATTCCAAGGTTGTTGCATAATCCGAAAAATCACCAAAGAAACTTACATTATCCTGCAAGATTTCAAAAAGCCCTCCTACAACCGGAATATTCTTTGCCATTACTGGATTGGTTGCACAGAATATAAATCCGACTGCCAGTACCGCTGCCATACCTCCTGCTACCCTGCCTCCAATTTTCATCCAGTGATATGGATCCTTTGGTGCTTTTTTCTGTAACACAGCATTATTTTCAATCAATCGATATGCCTGATTGATACGTTCATGCACGATTGCCGGCATTTCTGTATCCTTTTGAAGTTTTTCCTGGAAGTCTTTCTCATTATTATTTAAAGTCATCATTAAACACGTCCCTCCTTAACCTTATATCCATACATCTCTGCAATCTGTTTTCTACCACGATGAAGACGAGATTTCACAGTGCTTTCCTTCATATCCAGAGCGTCACTGATCTCCCGGACACTAAATCCTTCCATATAGTACAAAAGAACAACCAAACGATATTTGCTATCCAATGTTTCTAATACTTGTGCCCATTCCATTGCCGCATATTCTTCTTCGTGAAAAGGTGTTTCCGGCATCTGATCCGTATAAGTAACCAGCTTTTTCTTCTGTATCATGTCCTTACACTTGTTGATCAAGATTCGAATCATCCAAGTTTTAAAATATCTGTTCTGTTTCAGACTTTTCAGATTTTCATAACAGGAAAGAATCGTATCCTGTATTGCATCCGCAACATCTTCATCATTTTTCAGATATGCTGCCGCAATCTTATACATACTCTGTACATTCTCATCCATAAGTCGGCAGAAAGCATCTTTGTCGCCTTTCTTCGCTTTTCGTATCAAAACCTCATTCATTGTAGTTCCGGCTCTCCTATCTCAGACTAGTCATCCGTAGTATACTATAGAAGCTTCATTTATGTGCTTCTACTTATTAGACGTGCGAATCCCTAAAAAGGTTGCAAATATTTTTAAAAAAATTATCTCAGATAAAAACACCCCCGAAATCGTTCAAATTTTATGATCATCAGGTCCTATTAGGGTATAAAAACAGCCGTACCATGTGCGTTTTACATGATACGGCTGTCAATAATTCTCATACCCTCAGGATAGATTAATTGAATCGCCAACTAAGACTCTCCATTTTTATTTATGTAATAAAGTTTGATCCAGCATGTTTTTAATTTCATCCGGAAGACTGTCTATCATTGCATTTTCATCCAAAAACAGTAAAGTTGTATATTTTTTCGCATCATTCGGTGCTGAGAAAATATGAGTTACTGTATATGCTGTTGTACTTTTAGAAAAACAATCTTCATCTCGCAGTGATTCTACTACAAAGCAATCGCCTTTTTGCTGTCCCTGATCATCATACTCTTTATTTAAGCATAGAGTAAAATTAAGATCTGTTGTGCCAAACTTATAAGTTCTCGTATCTGTAACAATCTCTTCCAACATAAAGCCTTCTGAGCCAGCCAGCATTGCAATCTGTCCGATATGCTTAATTTTACGCTTACACAATGAAAAAGGGTGCTGCGGTGTAAAAAATATCTGCGAAGCCTGAAGCAGTTTTTTTGCTGCATAACTATAAAACTTTTTTGCGGAAAGGTTTGTGGCCACACCTGTTAAGTGCCTGAAATTGGCAGCTTTATAAAGCACCTCAATATATCTGCCTTCAAATACATATAGAAATCTTTTACCTACTAAATGCTTCCTATACAGATCGGCAGCTATTTTAATCTCCTGTACGATTTTCTCTCTATCCTGTTGTTTTCCCATCTATCTTTTCCCAATCATCACTATAATATAAAAACAGCACCGGACAACTTTTTGTTATCCAGTGCCCATAATCTTAAAAAGCGGTTTTATGCTGGCTGTCAGCCGCGACATCCTTCCGAACGTCTAAAATGTCGCCGGTATCATTAAGTCCCCGGCGCGGACTCACCGTATCTCCCTGGTGTGGGCGTAATACCCTTCCGAGTATCAAATAGTCCCAGTAATTACCCTGCCCGGGCACAGTACAGCTTTTACGTGCCGCTACACGAAACCTTTTGGTTTAACTATATTATATGCGATACCCTAAGAAATATCAATAGTTTCTGGCAAAATCGATTGGCTGTATTTTATTGTACGTTACTGTTCAAGGGTTAGCTGGACTTAAGAAGACCGATGGTGTAAACTGGTAATAGTTAGAGCCATCGGTCTTCT
>NZ_JBBMEI010000074.1:0-15943 GCF_040096655.1 Blautia intestinihominis
GATGGTCATAAATGTGGATATCGTAAACAATGGAGCGAGGAGAAGATTAACAATGCAGTGGAAGAAGTTATTCGGAAACTGGTGAAGAATCCTAAATTTGAAGAAGCAATTCTGAATAAAATCGGTTCAAGAATAGATACAGAAGAAATAGAAAAAGAGATTGAAAGACTGGAAAAACAGCACAGGCAGCTGACCGGAGCAAAAGGAAGACTTGGACAGCAGATGGACAGTCTGGATATCATGGATAAATTTTATGAGAAGAAATATCAGGATATGGAGACAAGGTTATACCGTTTGTATGATGAGATTGAAGGCGTGGAGAACAGTATAGAAGAAGTCAAGAATCGCCTGCTGAATATCTGGCAACAGAAAATATCAGAAGAAAACGTCTATCAATTTCTTTTATATTTTGATAAACTATATGATAAGTTCACCGACCTGGAGAAGAAAGAATTTCTTAACAGTTTTGTAGAACAGGTGGATATTTATGAGCAGGAGCAGCCAGATGGCAGATTTCTGAAGCACATAAAGTTCCGTTTTCCGGTGTATTTTGGAGACAGAGAGACACAGGAACTTTGTTGGGACAACGAAAGTATCGTTGAAACTGTGTGCCTCTTGAGCAACCGAAAACCAGATACCAGATGCCAAGGTGAAAATAGGCATTGATATGGATGATTATTACCGTATCAGGGAGAATGCTGAAAGCAAATAAACCTTTACAAAACCGAATAATACACTGAATTAAAGCAGGATAGAAGCTGTTGATGCGTTAGAAGATAACGTGTCAGCGGCTTTTTCTTTTTATCTGAAAATCTATTAGTCAAATCTGAAAGGAGTCAATTAAGTTAATGCACCAAAAAGAAAAGTATTTCAGGCGCACGGGATCTTCTTGCTTAGGATCCGGTGAAGGATACGCCAGTGGCTGTGAATGGGATTGTTTCTATTCCTGTTGAGGAAATATATCCGTTTCATGATTATCCATTCCGGCTGTATGAGGGAGAATGCCTGGAAGACATGTACAGAGCATCAGGGAGTTTGCAGCAAGTGATACAGGAGAACTCTTGGAGTGAGTTTTCCAAAATTATCACAAAATGTTTCCTGCCTATTTCTCCTGTCATATAATGTTTTGCAAATTATTTTGCATGGATGTTCGCTGATAATAGGTATTTATGATATCCTGTAAAGTAATCGTATTCATTTTTCCTTCAGCAGTTTTTTGGATTTCATCATAGAATCCCTGCAAAGACAACTGAATATTAATGCCAATGCCGCAATCGGGGTTGGTATGAGTATCTAAATGAAGCAGAGGTTTCTCGCCTTCAACTGCTTTATAAATATCCAGTAATGTGATCTGGTCTGCTGGTTTTGAAAGAGAAGGACGGGCATGTCCAGCTACACTGGTCATAAGTCCGGCTTTTTTTAGTTTTAACATAAGTTGGCGTACAAAGCCGGGATTTGTATGGACACTTTCTGCAATTGAGGCACTGGAGAGAGATTTTTCCTGGTTGATAGCAATCAGAACCATCACATGAACAGTATCGCTTAATTTCGTTGAATATTTCATGATAAGAAACTCCTTGTAGTATGATATAATGATTTTGCTTTCACATTTTTGAGACAAAATATTTCTGGTTTGTCAAAAACATCCCAAGTTCTCAACAGCTCTTTTTAATGTGTTGAGAACTTGGACATATTTATTATTTTGACGATTGTAAATAATATAATTACAACTATAATGAAATTTAAAGGAAAAGTCAACACAGGAATGAAACTTACGGAGGATGGTATAAATATGCTGATCGTAGACAAATTTATGAAACCACCAAAATCCTTGCATAAACATTGATTATTATATGATGCGATAAAATATTCACAAAGGAGAGCTTATGGAATACAAAAATCAAACAGAAAATCGTGCATTTCAGGAAATGTTGCAGGCAGCAGTAAAACGGCTGCAAAATCGTTCCGGAGAGGATCTTGCTGCAAAAAGTGGAGCTGTTTTTTATAGCAGCCGAAATGTGCTTGAAGTACTGAGTTTTTATGAAACGATTGAAATTCAACTCCCTGAGTTTCGTATTAACTCAAATATGGATGAATGGCATTATCTGATATTGCTGCATTATCTGGATATGGCCGATGGAACAGAAGGCTCACAGAAGCTCATTACTTTTGGTAACCTGAAAGATGGATTGATTCGAGGAACCAAGTTTGACCGGACTGCAGAGCAGAAACTGGAAAAACTTTTGCAGGACAAAGAGCCTGAGAAAATTCAGAAAGCATGTACAAGTCTGGGTGCAGAATTCACAGAGACAAAGGCGGATCTGTGTGCTGTTTTTCCAGTTCTGCCAAGATATCCGGTAACTTTAAAGATATGGTTTGCGGATGAAGAATTTCCTGCATCGGGAAAACTATTTCTTCAAGATCATGCAGATCATTATCTGAGTGTAGAAGATGCAGTAACAGTCGGAGAAATCTTGCTACAAAAATTATCGGAAGCATTTTCTTCCCTCTGATCATGAATCAGAAAACTTTCCAGTCCGGCTTTGATAAATTTGTCAATGGTTGTCTGAATCTGTTTCCAGTCATTACAGTGATTGCGGAGCATCAGTCTGTTGATGGAAAGGCAGCCATTCATTTGAAAATAAAAAACCGATTCTGCCTGCTCAAAGGTCAGGAGGCTGTGTGACATAAGCCAGGTCACATAGCCTTCTTTTGTATTTTCTGCTAATTTTTCCAGAAGAATGGGGGCAATTGCATCATCCAGAAACAGTGCCCTGTATTGTGATTCCATCTGTATTTTCTGACAGAATGGATAAGAACAGCTTTTTTGATTTAGACAGAATAAATGATCTACAGTTGTTAACATATCCTGAGTCATATCATTAAAAATATCTGATAATACATCATGGATATCGTAGTAATGAAGATAAAAAGTACCACGGTTGATTTCAGCATTTTTGCAGATTTCTGTAACTGTAATTTTCGTAAAACTTTTCTGCGTTAACAATTCTAAGAACGTATCTTTTATGGTTTGCCTGGTATAGCGGGTACGGCGATCTTGTTTTCTGGTTTTTTCTGACATTATATACTCCTGTATTATTTGGTATCATATGATTCCTCAACAATTTTTCTGATGTGTTGAGGAGCCATACAAATCTCACAGATTGATTATTGTAATTTATATAGTAACAACTATAATAAGATTTAAAGAAAAAGTCAACAGATTGTTCAGAATATTAGGAGGAAAAACATGGGACATGTAATTGCGATATCAGGAAAAGGCGGCGTAGGAAAAACTACACTTTGTGGATTATTGGTCCAGTATTTGTGTGAAAGTGGGAAATGTCCGGTTCTGGCCGTGGATGCAGATGCAAATGCCAATTTAAATGAAGTGCTTGGTGTGGAGCCGGAGATCACACTTGGAGAGCTGAGAGAAGAAATTGAGCGGGCAGGCGTAGACCCACGATATCAGATCCCATCCGGTATGACGAAGCAGGCATATCTGGAAATGCGTCTTTCTGATGCGATTGCAGAAGAAGATGATTATGATCTGATGGTAATGGGGCGAACTCAGGGACAGGGCTGCTATTGCTTTGTAAATGGTCTTGTACAGACCCAGGTTCAGAAACTGCAAAGCCATTATCCATATATTGTGGTTGATAACGAAGCAGGTATGGAACATATCAGCAGAGGAATCCTGCCAATGATGGAAGTTGCCATTCTTGTAAGTGACTGTTCCAGAAGAGGTGTTCAGGCAGCCGGACGTATTGCAAAGCTGATGAAGGAGTTAAACTTTAAACCACAGAAAACTGGATTAATCGTGAATCGTGTTCCAGATGGAAAACTGGATGCCGGAACTCTGGAAGAAATCCGAAATCAGGGACTGGAACTGTTAGGGGTTGTACCACATGATGACCAGGTATATCAGTATGACTGTGATGGAAAGCCGATCATACAGCTTCCGAAAGATTCTCCTGTAAGAAGTGCACTGGGAGAAATTGTAAAGAAGTTAGGATTGTGAGTTGGAGGATTGAAAGTTTGATGATTGAGTAAACAGAAATATTATCTGACTTGGTATAACTAATTGCAAAGAAAGGAAAATCTTCATGAGAGATCATTGGACAGAAATAGAAAAATATTTAGAAGACCAGAAGATAGCACAGGAACTGATTGGAGAACTGAGAGATTTTCACATGCGTTATGAGGTAGAGGATCAGGTAAAGGAACGGGTAGAAAAACCGGATATCCTATTTTATGGGAAAAAGATTCTGGAAATGTCAATAGCAGCGCTTCTTCAGGGAGATAACCTGTTACTTTCCGGTGCGAAAGCTACAGGGAAAAATGTACTATGTGAGACACTGGCATGGATATTCGGAAGACCGGAATACGACATTTCTTTTCATGTAAATACAGACAGTGCCGATCTGATTGGAACGGATACCTTTATAAATAATGAGGTTCGCCTTCGGAAAGGCCCCATCTACCAATGCGCGGAATTTGGAGGATTTGGAATCCTGGACGAAATCAATATGGCAAAAAATGATGCGGTTTCTGTACTGCATGCCACGCTGGATCATCGGCGCAGAATCGATATTCCAGGATATAACAGGATTTTACTTCATCCGGCAACACGATTTATCGGCACGATGAATTATGGTTACGCAGGTACCAGAGAGCTAAATGAAGCATTGGTTTCAAGGTTTATGGTAATTGATATGCCTGAAATGGATGAGGATAGTGTCCTTTTTGTATTAAGACAACATTTTCCAGATGGGGAAAAAAGTGCACTGAAAGCTTTTGCAGGACTGTTTCTGGATCTGCAGATCAAAGCTTATCATGGAGAAATCTCAACAAAATCTCTTGACCTGAGAGGATTGGTTTCTGCTGTAAAAGCCACAAGAAGCGGACTTTCTCCAATTGATGCAATCCAGATGGGGATCATAAATAAAAGTTTTGATGTATTTGAAAAAGAAATCATAGAAGATGTGGTTTCTACCAGAATCCCATCTTCCTGGACCGGAAAAGACATATGGGGGTAAACTTGTATGGAGGATATCAGATGGCCGGCGGAACAACTGGAAGAACATCGTCTGGAGGTCAGCAATCGTATCAGAAATCTTTTTTGGACAGTCAGTGGTGATTATGATATGGAATTTGAACCGGACACAGAAAAATATGTTTATTCAAAACAAACGGTTCTATATGAGGCAGTGAAGCAGGGTGCCTTTGCACGATATTTTGACCAGAAGAAACTTGGCATGTATTTGATGAAAAAAATACATTTTTCTGCTGGAGAAGATATGCTTTTGCCTCTTGCTGGATTATGCATGGATGCTGCAGTGAATCGTTTTATCACTCGAGAACGTTTGGGAACAAAGGAAATCAGAGAACAGGCATTCGGAGAATTGGAAAAGGCCGAGGAAGAGCAGGTATCAGATAATGCTGGAACAGACCTGATTCACAGGATTAGGCTTCTGTATATAAGGCATGTTCTGAAGAACACAGACGATAAGGGAATGGATCCGCAGGCAGAGATTGCATTGTACAAGATTCTTTCTCTGAAGGATGCAGAAAATACGGAAGATGTCATAAACGTGATAGATGAGATTTATAATCATGTTCTGGATCCCTCTTTTGAAAAAAAGAATGGAAATCTGGAGAAGATTCTGAATTTACCGGATATGGCATTGGCCAATGACGCGTGGCAGGAATGCATGACAGATGAACAGATGGAAGACATCATTCAAAAATATCTTTCTAATATCAAAAAAAAGATGATGAGTCTGGATATCAGAAACAAAAAGAAAAAAAGATTTTATTTCTCTCCGGAAAATGAAGAAGTTCCGGAAAGCTCGGAGAATATAAATCCACAGGCAGTGCGACGGATACGGGAATATGTGGAACTGAATTACGGAAAATCGTATCTAAGTGAACCGGAGCAGGCCAGAGTCAACCGGAAATTTTGTACAGGAATCCACAAAAACTGTATCCTGTATCTTACAGATGGAATTTTACAGAGCCCTGTGATTAAAAATAATCAATACCGTTTTTCTCAGCTGCAGTTTGAAAAAAATAAAGCCTATTATGGAAATAATCACTGGATCATCAAAAGAAATATTTCTGTGTTGGCAGAGTCATTGAAACGGGCATTTATAATCCGAAAGGATGATTTTGTCAGCAGATCTGATGCAGGGCAGCTTGTTCCTGAGAGGTTATGGAAAATTGGAAGAACAGACGATGACAAGTTATTTAATAGAAAAAAGAGATCAGAAGATTCTGAGTTTGTAATAGACGTCCTGATTGATTCCAGTGGTTCCCAGGCTGGCAGACAGGCTCAGGTAGCGGCGCAGGGATATATTATCAGTGAAGCATTAAGCCAGGCAGGAATTCCTCATCGGGTGACAGGATACTGTGCTTTCTGGGGATATACAGTACTTCAGAGATTTCGGGATTATGAAGATCCAAGGGAAACAAATGAAAGAATCTTTCAATTTCGGGCGTATGCCAATAACAGAGATGGGCTTGCACTGAAAACAGTCTGTTCCTCTCTCATGGAGCGACCGGAAAAAAATAAGATTTTAATCGTATTAAGTGATGGAAAACCCTGTGATATGAGCATACAACGACCAGGAACCCGCCAGCCCAAGATCTATGACGGAGAAGGAGCTGTGAAAGATACTGCATATGAGGTGCGTCGGGCCAGAAATCAGGGAATTTTCGTAATTGGTATTTTTGTAGGGAATGAAGAAGAGCTCTCCGTGGAAAAGAGAATCTATGGAAAAGACTTTGCCTATATTCGTAATATCAGCAATTTTTCCCGTATGGTAGGAACTTTTTTGCGAAGACAAATTGATATGGAATGAAAATGGAGGAATCACTATGGGTAAAATTGAATTTGCCAATTGCCAGGATGTAAGAAATCAGAAAAAGATACAGGAATTAGACTGTCCACGCTGTCATGAATCGGGAGGCATTGAAGCCTTTGTGAAAGACGGGATACTTGCAGAGGACGGAGTATGTGATAACTGCGGATATATTCTTCCAGAAGGAACAGAACTGGAGGAAGTGGAGTAAGAAGCATTTAAGGAGATAACAGATGAAAATTGCTGTAACTGGAAAAGGCGGAGTAGGGAAAACTACGATATCTGCAGTATTAGCACGGCTGTATGCAGAAGAAGGGAAAAAAGTATTTGCTGTAGATGTGGATCCAGATGCAAATCTTGGACTTGCACTGGGTTTTTCAGAGGAAGAACTGGAGAGTATTACGCCTATCAGTAAAATGAGAAGGTTGATTGAGGAGAGAACAGGTGCAGATAAAAGTAATACTTTTTATAAAGTCAATCCAAAAGTGGATGATATTCCTGAAACTTACGGAAAAGAAAACAATGGTGTTCGACTTCTGGTTTTGGGAACTGTGGAAACTGCGGGAGGCGGATGTGTATGCCCTGAAAATGTAATGTTGAAACGAATTATTAATAATTTGGTTTTACATAGAGATGATATAGTAATCCTGGACATGGAAGCAGGACTTGAGCATTTAGGACGGGGAACAACGGAAGGAATGGATCAATTTATCGTTGTGATAGAGCCGGGGGCCAGAAGTGTTCAGACTTATAAAAATGTAAAACGTTTGGCAGAAGAATTGGGTGTAAAGGAAGTAAAGGTCATAGCAAATAAAATCAGAAATGATGAAGATGAAAAGTTTGTAAGGTCTAGAATCCCAAAGCAGGATTTTTTGGGATGTTATCCAAAATCTCAGGCTTACAGAAGACCAATTTGCGCTAATGGATATGGAGACTGGTATTGAACACTTTGGACGTGGAATTGATAACGGTGTAGATTTGATATTGATAATTATAGATCCATCCTATGAATCCCTACAGCTTTCCAAAAAAATCGGGGAATTATCGGAAAGTATTAGAAAACCATTTTATTACGTTCTCAATAAAGTAACAAAAGAGAATCAGGAAATGATGTATGAAGCTGTATGGAATTCAAGTCGAGTCGCTGTATCTCTTAGTGCGGATACTAGTATTATGAGAGAGGGACTGATGGGGAAAGAACTATCAGAAAAACCAGATGCTATTGAAAACTTAACAGAATTTCTACTTTCTATTTAAAGAACGAGGAGATTTACTGTGGATATATGATAAAAGAAAACCAGATTATACAGCTGTAATTTGTAATATTACATCCACTTGACGCAAGAAAAAAGCAGTGATATACTGAAACAAAAATTATTTATAAAATAATAAAAACCTGGAACTATATTGTGTGATTGAACAGTTACAAAAAATGCAATTCTTGTGGAGGGTATGGGATGATACAGATTGCAATTGTGGAAGATGAAGAAATTTACGTAAAACAATTAACAGAGTATATCCGGAAATATCAAACGGAAAGGGGAAAATCAATAAAGGTTACAGTATTTGGTGATGGAGAAGATATCACAGAGAATTACAGTGGCGGTTTTGACATTATTCTGATGGATATCCAAATGCAGTTTATGGACGGTATGACAGCAGCAGAAAAAATCCGTCAGATGGATCAGAAAGTAATTATCATGTTTATCACAAATATGATCCAATATGCAGTACGTGGATATGAAGTTGATGCAATGGATTATGTAGTAAAACCAGTTGAGTATTTTTCTTTTTCGCAGAAACTGGATAAAGCAATTGGACGTATTCGTTCTGAAGCAAAGGAATTTCTTATGATTACGATTGGAGAAGGAATCGTAAAAACAGATATAGCAGATATCTATTTTATTGAAGGACAGGGACATAATGCAGTTTTTCATACTTTAAGAGGGGATTACAGTTCCAGAGTTACGTTAAAGGAACTGGAAGAAAAATTGATAGTTCATAATTTCTTCCGGTGCGCCAAGGGGTATCTGGTAAACATGAATCATGTAGAAGGCATTGTTGGTTCTGACTGTGTGATTCATAGTGTACATATACCAGTCAGCAGAACTAGAAAAAAGGAATTTATGAATAAACTTTTGCAAAATCTGAACATGGATTAATTTTGTTGGGCGGATAACGGAGGAAGTTATGTTATACCAGGATATTCCAAGAATTTATACAGCAATTGCGGAGTGGGGAGCGTGTCTGGTTTATCTCTATATGTTGAAAAGAGAAAAAATGAAATCTGCACATTTTCTTATTGGTGTGTTGCTTATGCTGGCATTGCAGTGTGCTTTTCTGGTTGCGACAGGTAATGTATCAGAGGTTTTATGGATTCCCTGTATGATTATTGCTGTTGCTATAATGTATGTATTTCTTATGGTTGGAGGAAGCATGAAACCTCTTGGGGCAGGATATTGCTGTGCCAGAGCATTTGTGTTGGCAGAGTTTGTTGCTTCTCTGCAGTGGCAGATTGTATCTATTGTACAGGTGAGAGGAATTCAAAGTTTCTGGACTGAAATTTTGATTACGATTATAATTTTCGGTGGTTGTTTTGTCATTGATATTTATCTGGAAAGGGATTATCTGAAACAGGATTATCTTCAGCAGATGACTGTAAAAGAAGTTGTAGCAGCAGCAATCATGGCAGTTACAATCTTTGCGTTCAGTAATCTGAGTTTTTTGAGTGAAAATGTACCATTTGCAAGCAAAGAACGTGCAGACATTTTTTCTATGAGAACCCTGATTGATTTTGGAGGAATTGCAATCCTGCATGCTTATCAGAGCAGGATTAGTGAGTATATTGCCGAAAAAGAACTTTCAGCAATGAATGTGATCCTGAAAAGTCAATATGAGCAGTATCGAAATTATCAGGACAGTCTGGATCTCATACAGATGAAATATCATGACTTGAAGCATCAGATCACAGCACTTCGTGCAGAATCAGACGAAGAAAAACGTAAAAAATGGATTGATGCAATGGAGGAAGAAGTCTCTGCCTTTGAAAATATGAGCAAAACAGGTAATCAGGTGCTGGATACAATTCTTGCAGCTAAAATTTTTCATTGTCGAAAAAATTACATACAGATTACCTGTGTAGCGGATGGTAAGTTACTGGATTTTATACATGTAACAGATTTGTGTTCCATTTTTGGAAATGCATTGGATAATGCAATTGAACATGTAATTATGATACCGGAAGTGGAAAAAAGACTGATTCATCTGACGGTATCTGCAAAAAAGAGTTTTGTTTTTATTAAAATAGAAAATTATTGTGAAGATAAAATTCAGAAAAATGAAAATGATCTGATTACAACAACAAAAGTAGATCGCCAAAACCATGGATTTGGATTAAAAAGCATTCGTACTGCTGTGGAGAAATATAATGGTTCTGTGGATTTTGGAGTGGATCAGAACTGGTTTGAATTAAAGATTCTTTTACCCAGAGTAATGTAAAGCTCTGGGTGTTTTTTTGCATTTCATGCCATATTTTTGCATGTTGTGCCAAAACCGGCACGATGAAAAAGATATGATATAGTAAGGTCAACAGGAAACAGTTCCTGAAATTACAGGACAGATAAAAAGGAGGAGAAGAGAATGATCAGTGTTGAAATGGAAGACGTCCTGGCGGTATTACAGTTGTGCAAACCGTATATTATCGGTATTGTTGCTGCACTTGTAATTGGAATCGTAATTATGATCGCGTGCCGCAGGATGTGCAGGGACAAAAAATTTCTGATAAGAAGGGAAGCTGCGATCGCAATGGTTCTTGCAGTTGTTGTCTGCGTGAATATGATCTGTTTTGGACCAATGGCTACGTTGATTGGACTTGCAACGGGAAATGGAACTTTAAGCGATGAAACAAATGAAGAAGCTGCGGAAGCAGCAGAAGAAATTATGGAAGACGGAATTGTTCTTCTGAAGAATGAAAGCCTGCTTCCTTTAAATGAAACAAAAAAACTGAATATTTTTGGCTGGGAATCTATTAATCCGGCTTACGGAGGAGCTGGCTCAGGAGGAATCAATGATCTGTATGATATTGTCAGCCTGAATCAGGGACTTGAAAATGCAGGATTTTCTATTAATCAGGATCTTGTTGATTTTTATAATAATTATGGTGCAGATAATCCGGAAATGTCAATTCAGAAACAGAGCTGGACATTACCAGAACCACCGGCAGATACATACAGTGATGAACTTATTGAAAGTGCAAAAGAATATTCTGATGTGGCAGTTGTGGTTCTTTCCAGAAAAGCAGGTGAAGGTCATAACGATATTCCGATGGATGTAAGCAAAGCAGCTTATGACAATAACTCTGATGCGTATGACGATTTCCCGGAAGGAGAGCATTATTTACAGCTTTCCCAGACAGAAAAAGACATGGTAGACATGGTCTGTGATAATTTTGATGATGTTATTGTCCTTTATAATGGCGCAAATCAGTTTGAACTTGGTTTCGCAGATGAATATCCTCAGATTAAGTCTGTTGTATGGTGCCCGGGAACAGGAAATGTGGGATTTAATGCACTTGGTAAAGTATTTTCAGGTGAAGTCAATCCTTCCGGAAAAACACCGGATACATTTATTTATGATATGACGACTGCTCCGTGGTGGAATAATGCAGAAAAAATCGAGTATACAAATCTGGCAGATATGGCAGTTGAGGGAATGAATGCAGGAACTGCTCAGGTGTATGCTCCGGCATTTACCAATTATGTGGAAGGTATTTATGTAGGATATAAATACTATGAAACAGCTGCACAGGAAGGTGCGATTGATTACGACAAGACTGTACAGTATCCATTTGGATATGGTCTGAGTTACACAGAATTTGAACAGAAAATGGGTGAACTGGAGGAAAAAGACGGACAGATTTCTGTAGATGTAGAAGTAACCAACACAGGAGATGTTGCAGGAAAAGATGTAGTAGAAGTGTATTATAAACCGCCATATACAAATGGCGGAATTGAGAAATCTTCTGCAAATCTGATTGAGTTTGCAAAAACAGATCTGCTTCAGCCGGGAAAATCTCAGATTGTTACAGTTACATTTAGTATAGAAGATATGGCCTCTTATGATGAGAATAATGCAAAAGCGTATGTTCTTGAAAAAGGTGACTATGTAATCTCTATTAACAGCGATTCACACACTGTGCTGGATCAGAAAACTTATACCGCAGATGCTGATGTAGTATATAAGGGAGAAAATAAAAGAGCATCAGATGATACTGCCGCAGGAAATGTATTTGAAGAAGCAAAAGGAGATATAACATATCTGTCACGTGCAGATCATTTTGCAAATTATGAAGAGGCTACAGCAGCACCGGCATCTGCAGAGCTGAGTGAGCCATATGTTTCCGAATATCATCTGAACAGCAACTTTGATAAGACTACATACCTTAATGATAAGGATGTAATGCCGACAACGGGAGCAGATAATGGACTTACATTAGCTGATATGCGTGATGCTGATTATGACGACCCTCGTTGGGAAAAACTTCTGGATCAGCTTACTGTTGATGAAATGGCAAATATGATTGCAATGGCTGGTTATCAGACAGCAGCCATGGATTCTGTGGGAAAAGTGGCTACACTTGATTTCGATGGACCAGCAGCAATTAATAACAACTTTACAGGAGTTGGTTCTATTGGATTTCCAATTGAAGTTGTGGTTGCCTCCACATGGAATAAGGAACTTGCACAGGCCTGGGGTGAATGCATGGGCAAGATCAGTCAGGAAATGGGTGCAGAGGGCTGGTATGCACCAGGTATGAATACTCATAGAACCGCATTTGGAGCAAGAAACTATGAATATTTTTCAGAAGATGGAGTTCTTGCAGGAAATATGGGTGCAAATGCAGTAGAAGGTGCAAGAAAATATGGAGTTTATTCTTACATTAAGCATTTCGCACTGTATGAAGGAAATGCAAAGATGGTAAGTGTCTGGTCAAATGAGCAGGCAATCCGTGAAATCTATCTGAAACCATTTGAAATCTCTGTAAAACAGGGTGGCGCAAATGCGGTTATGGTTTCCTGGAGTTTCCTTGGAGATAAATGGACTGGAGAATGCAGTAATCTTATGAACACAGTTCTCAGAGATGAATGGGGCTTCAGGGGAATGGCGCTTACAGACTTCTTCCGAAACAATGGTCATGGATTTATGAATGCAGATGCAGCTTTGGCGAATGGGGTAGATGCAATGCTGTCCACATTCAACGGAGAAGAGAACAATGTAGCCAATCCGGAACATCCAACATCTGTACTTCAGATGAGAAATGCCTGCAAAAATGTCATGTATACAGTTGTAAGCAGCTGGGCTTATGATGGAGAACACGAAGAAACAGGTATGGAAAACTGGAAAAAAGCAGGAATTGGTATCGACATTGTAATAGCACTTTTCATGGCAGGAATGGAAGTACTGGTAATCAGAGGATATAAGAAAAGAAAGAATGCTGAATAAGGATGAAAGTGGGATGGAAAACAATTATGAAACAGCAAAAATTGGTTGAAAAGATGACAATAGAAGAAAAGGCAGCGATCCTCAGTGGAAAAACTGTCTGGCAGACCAGAGAAATTGACAGGCTTTCCATCCCGTCCATCTTTCTTTCAGATGGACCGCATGGAATCAGAAAACAGGCAGGGGCAGGAGACCATCTGGGACTGAATGCATCCTTGAATGCAACTTGTTTTCCCACAGCAGCGACGATAGCAAACAGCTGGAATCAGGATCTGGGGGAAGAGATTGGACAGGCTCTTGGAGAGGAAGCAGCAAGTATGGATGTAAATATCCTGCTTGGTCCGGGATTAAATATTAAAAGAAGCCCATTATGTGGAAGAAATTTTGAATATTTTTCAGAAGATCCATATCTTTCCGGGAAGATGGCAGCGTCATATATTCGTGGAATACAAAGTAAAGGCGTTTATGCCTGCCCGAAGCATCTGGCGGTTAACAGTCAGGAACTTCGGAGAATGGCAATGGACGCAGTTGTTGACGAACGGACATTAAGAGAAATTTATCTGACCGGTTTTGAGATAGCTGTTAAAGAAGGACACGCAAAAGCAATCATGAGCAGTTACAACCAGATTAATGGGATTTATGCTAATGAGGACAAACATCTTTTGACAGATATCTTGCGCAAAGAATGGGGATTTGATGGAATTGTAGTAACAGACTGGGGCGGAAGCAATGACCATGTGAAAGGTGTTGCTGCCGGCTCAAATCTGGAGATGCCGTCCTGTGGGTACGATTCTGCAAGGGAAGTGATTGCTGCTGTCCGAAATGGAAAGCTGAAGGAAGCGGATTTGGATGAAAGAGTTGGAGAACTGGTGGATGCAGTGATGGAACTGACATCAGGGAAGAAGCTTTCAGATAAAAACTTTGACAGAAACGCACATCATCAACTGGCAAGGAAAGCAGCAGCAGAAAGCATGATTCTTCTGAAAAATGAAAAACAGATTCTTCCGCTGGATACCAAAAAATCCATCGCTGTTATTGGAGATTTTGCTTTTTCACCCAGATATCAGGGGGCAGGATCTTCTATGGTCAATCCAACAAAAGTAGAAGATATGTCATCGATTTTGCAGCAATATGATTTGAATATTTTGGGAATGACAAGAGGCTATCATAGAAATGGAGATGTAGATGAGAATGATAGAAAGTTTGCATTAAATTTGTCTATGAACGCGGATATTGTGATTTTCTGTTTTGGTCTTGATGAGATCAGCGAATCAGAAGGACTGGACAGAACCCATATGCGTATTCCGCAGGATCAGATAGATCTTCTGCAGGATATTAGTAAAGTGAATGAAAATATTATTGGAATACTGAGTGCAGGATCTGCGATTGAAATGCCATGGCATACCTGCTGTAAAGCGATTTTGCATGGTTATCTGAATGGACAGGCAGGTGCTTCTGCAACATTGGATATTCTGACCGGAAAAGTGAATCCATCAGGAAGACTGGCAGAAACATATCCCATGTCTTATGAACAGACACCGGCATTCCGATATTATCCAAGTAATGAGAAAACATCGGAATACCGCGAGAGTGTTTATGTGGGATATCGCTATTATGATACTTCAAAAGTTCGGGTGCAATATCCATTTGGCTTTGGGCTTTCCTATACGGAATTTACATATTCTGATCTTATCATAGAAGAGGATGGAATCAAAGTATCGGTTACCAATACAGGTGATAGAGATGGAGCTGAGGTTGTTCAGATGTATGTAGGACTTCCTAATGCAATAGTGTTCCGACCGGAAAAAGAACTGAAAGGTTTTGCAAAAGTTTATTTAAAGGCAGGAGAAAGCAGACAGATCAGAATTCCCTTTGATGATAAGACATTCCGTTATTGGAATATAAAAACAGGACAGTGGGAAATAGAAACAGGAACTTATCAGATTATGGTAGGTGCCAGTGTTGCAGATATTCGTTTAACAGGTATGACCGAGAGAACAGGAAACAGTAAAGGGTATCCGTATAATCCGGCAAAAATGCCTTACTATTATACAGGAATCGTGCAGAAAATATCAGATGAGGAATTTCGTGAACTTCTTGGCCATGAGATACCGAACGGAAGATGGAGTGGAAATCTGGAAATCAATGATGCAATCTGCCAGATGTATTATGCAAAAAGCAGACTTGCAAGACTGATATATAGATGTCTCACAAAAATGAAAAAGAAGAGTGAAGAACAGGGGAAACCAGATCTGAATATTCTATTTATTTACAACATGCCATTTAGAGGTATTGCCAAGATGACCGGCGGGGCAGTCAGTATGGAAATGGTATATGGAATTGTCGATGCTGTGAATGGACACTTTATGCGTGGAGTAAAAAAAGTAGTTGGCGGATATTTCAGAAACAGAAGAAATAATAAGAAATATGAAAAATTATTAAAAGGAGCTGGAGGGAAGCGCAGATGAATCATATAAGAAATATATGGAAATGTTTTGAAGAGAAACATTCTGCTCTTGCAAAATGGCTTTATCAGATATTCTATTTTGTTATATTCAGTATGGGCGTGACAGTATTCCAGT
>NZ_JBBMEI010000075.1:0-15682 GCF_040096655.1 Blautia intestinihominis
AAAGCGGTGATACAATTCATCAATAATAACGTAAGTGGTCAAAATAAAGTCTTCAAAAGTTGCAATAATCGTGGTATTATTATTATGAAACTTCAACATGATGATGCCCTCTTTCAAATTTGTGTGTCCTACAAATAAGATAGCACATTTTGTTGAAGTTTCTTTATATTTTATTTTATCCTGAATTATTCCATAAAATAAGAGCGTTTTCCGATCTGATTTTCGAAAAACGCTCATTTATTTTATCTTTGTAATCTCATCCCTGGAAATCTCCGGAATACTTCACATAAGCATCTGCACAAAAACTCTGCGCGGAAGCCAATGCTGCATTTGCCTCGCTTTCGGACTGATATATACCTGCTGTGACTACATAAAATTTTTCTGGATTAAGGTTACTCCAGTCTGTTGTGACAAATACCTGTGCATCATAGCCGCTGCTTCTCATGCTTTGCGCATAAGCATCTGCATCCTCTTCGCTTTTGCCTCCATAACACCAGATTCCATAAAATGGAGTAGTGGCACTCTGCTGTGCAGGTTCATTTTGTCCTGCAATTGCATCCACATTATAAGGTGCAATTTCTCTTTCGAGTTCCAGCGTATCGGGATCAATCTCTGCTCCTGCAAGGAATATTCCATTCTCATCATATAATCCCATACTCACCAGCCAGCGACCTCCGGCTTCCCAATAAAAAGGCTCTCCGGCTTCGCAGCTTACGATAATCTCATCTGGAACTCCCAGAGATTTTTTTAATGCGGCAATCTGTTCTTCTGAGAACTGCGTATCTGCCTTTACTGTATAGTCATAAAATGGAATTTCTACAAGTGCCGATTCGAATTTATTCCATTCTTTTTCTGTGATGGTTTTTGTACTTTCGTTTTTATCTGGCTTCTCGACGCTATATGCATACTCCCGGTGATATTTCCCGTCGGCTCCCTGTACATCAAGACTCTGCCTGTGTATGCATATCCTCTGTTCTACAGTATCTTTTAACTGATAGATTTTATATTTTTTATGGTCAGCCAGGCGCATGTATACTACAAATACATTTTTATCTGGTATATAATACATCTCACCTTCTCCACCATTCTGCCAGTTTGTCATAGAACCATCTGACTTTACTTCACCGTCTTCATATCTATAAAACAGGTATCTGTATGCATTATCGCTGTCCATTCCCCGCACGATCAGTTCTTTCGTTTTGTCATTATTGATATCATAGGCAGCATACATTACCATTCCCAGATCTTCTACATCTGAAAAATTTTCTCCGTTTTCCAGAAATTTCCGATATGCCTGCTCCTCTTCTGAATCACCAAGTTCCAGGTATTCATCACTGTCTGAACTTTCTACTGTCTGCTGAGATGCATCTGCTGCCCATACGCAATTTAAGGAAATGCCCGCTGTACATATTCCCATGACAGCTGCCATGAGCAAATATTTTTCTTTTGTTTTCATCGCTTACTCACTCCGTATAAGTATTCCCATTCTCATCGGTCCAGGTGCCGTCGCCATTGTCGGTATAGCCCACGCCATCAGAATCACAGTAATAATAATCACCGTTTGTGGTCTGTTTTACATCAACGCTTCCGCTGCTGCTCTGGAGTTCATGATGTTCCAGCTGATTTCCAAAGTTATAGTCTTCGTCATTCCAGGTCCTGTAGGAATTGCCGTATGCGTCTGCCCAGGTGCCGTCACCCTGATAACTGTAAATAAATCCAATTTCATCAGAATAGGTTCCGTCCCCATTGTCCTGGAGCACCCTTGCATCATTCTCATCTTCTCCCGGGGCTACGATGGATGCCACACCGGAAGCACTGCTGAATCCGCTGGTATATGGCACGCCTGCTGGCAAATGTGCGTAGTGGTCGATATTATCGGTGTTTTCACCAGTGTTCCCGGAGTCTGTGGAATCCGTATTGTCCTGCACGCTGTCTTCCGTTGAAGGACTTACAGAATCTGTCGTTGTCTCTGATCCTGTCACAGCCCCGGCAGTGCTCTCCATCCGATTGCTGGCATTATCCTGCAAGTTCTCTGCCACGCCAGAAACGTCTTCTGCATTTCCTGCGCCAGCCTGTCCATCAGAAATCGCCGGAGCATTCTGCATATCCACCAGTTCCGAAAATGGGGCAAAATCTGGATACGGTATGTCATCATCTGCCGCTCCATCAGAATTACCCTGAGCCGATGTACCCGTCCCCACTGGAAGCGCTGAAACCGTGAATGCCAGGTTCCCACCAACAAGCATCAATGCCAGCAAAACACCCGGCAAAATTCCTCTCTTCAGCTTCCTGATACTCATCATATACAGAATCCTGTCTTTGAACACCATTCCACTGTCATTGAGACTCGCCGTCACATACGGAATCCTGTTTTCCATTGCAACAGTTCGAAGGAGCAGCTGTCGGTAAAGCCTGTGACCGCTCTGGTTCACCCGATGAATCACCGCAGTATCACACAGATTTTCAATATCCTTATCTGCCTCTTTCAACATGATAAGCAGAAATGGATTAAACCAGTAAATCGACGCGCAGATCCGAAGAAGCATCTTGTACCAGAGGTCTCTGTGGACATAATGCGTCAGCTCATGATAGAATACGAGTTTTCTCTCTTCCGCAGAATAACCGGTTGCCGGAAGATACAGTTTCGTATGAAAAAGCCCCGCAAGAAGCGGTGTAGTAAGACCTGCATTCTGTCTCAGTTCCGGCATCCTGCGGATCCGTTTGTCCCTGCACACTTCCCTGTACATCCGAAGACTTACCGGATCAGTAACCGGAAGGCTCATTCTTTCCAGATTTCTTATCGAAAGATGATACGCCAGAAATTCTCCTGTCAGTTTCAGAACCGCCACGATAAGCCAGACTGCTACAAAGATTCCTGTTGCCATTTCCATCCATTTACCAGTTTCATATACGGTATGGATCTTCTGTCTGGAAAAATCCTGATCCTGTATATTTCTTTTCTCCGGATGCATGGTTTCCTGCTGTGAAATATACTGTCCGTTTTCTGGTACAGTTGCAGAAATATCTTTTTCCTGCACAGCAATCCTGTCCGGGCTGGATTTCTTCAGCTGCAGATCAACCAGCGAAATGCTGCCCGGAACCCTCACCGGAATGAGAAGGCTGACTGCCACAAACAGCCATATGAAATATTTCCACCTTGCGGAAACTCTACCCTTGAGTGGAACCGCCAGCAGTCTTACCAGCAAAATAATGACCGCTGCAATAATATTCAGCTTCAGGATATGCAAAACCAATACTTCCACTGTCCGTTATTCCTCCCTGTCATCCAGCTCCTTAAGAAAATCGCTGAGATCCTGGATTTCTTCAGAACTGATCTTCTTGCCCTGATAAAGTGATGTCACAAATTTCTTAAGTGAATTTCCATAAAGTTTCTCAAGGACACTGCGGCTCTCATGTGCCTGATAATCCGTCTGAGAAACCAGCGGTGTATACAGGTTCATCTTGCCCTGCTTGGTCACTTCTACGAAATTTTTGGCTTCCAGTCTAGTCAACAATGACAGGATCGTTGTCGGAGCAAGGTTTTTCTTCGTGTTGATCACCTTTTCGATCTCCGGTCTCGTCATTGGCGGAGTGCCATTCCACAGAACAAGCATAATGTCGAGTTCTGATTCCGGAAGCCTCTGATATGTTTTTTTCACTTCTTCGCCCCTCTCTGTCATCAATTTTCTACAAACGTAGGAATAACTTTATTGTATCACATCCTCCCTTAAATACAATCATTAATTCATCTCATTATAGCTGTTCCCGTTCTCATCACTCCAGGTTCCGTCGCCATTGTCTGTGAATCCTGTACCATTGTCATCGCGATAATAAAAATCGCCATTTGTAGTTTCAGTAACAGTCACACTGTTGCCGTCTGCATCTTCCAGAACATGCTGTCCCAGCTCTGCACCCATGTAATGTGTATCATCATTCAAAGCCTGCCAGGTCTTTCCGTTTTCATCTGTAAAATAAACCTCATCATCAGTCGTATAGACGGTGCCGTCATCGCCGACATATTTGCTGCTGTAGTCTGAATAGATGGTTCTCTCTACAGAAACGGTGTTTCCCTCGCTGTCATACAGCGTCAGATCAGCTGTAGAAAGAATATCAGAATCTTTACTGCTGTCTGAAGAATCAGAACTGCCGGAACCGGAATTGCCTCCTGTTGTATCTGTTGAAGAAGAACCTCCATCCGTATTCTTGTCAGAAGATGTGGAACTGCTGTCTTTCGATGATCCGTTATCAGAAGATCCGCCTTTGCCATCCTTCCCTGTCAACGTAGGATTTCCCGGATAGGAAATAGATTCCACCATTTTTCTCACTTCCCCAATATCATCTGCATCTCTGGCATATCCTACCGCCATATACAGGCTGTTCCCTTCTGAAAAAATCGTCTGATAGCATGCTTCATAGGTATCATTACATTTCGCAACTCCGATTTTGGCATCGTCCAGGGCATATTTGTAAATGTTCACATAATCGCTTCCGTTCGTGAAACTTGCATATGCTCCTTCCGTGTGGGCATCCTCCCAGTCCGAATTCACCGGCTGCGGATAAAAATCTCCGTTTTCCGCCGCCATAACGCTTCCTGCTGAAAAAATACTCAATGTTGCTGCTACCATAAGTGCCATGATTTTTGCTTTTCTTGTTTTCATAATGGATGCTCCCTTTTCTGTGTTTATTTTCTACTTTTGTAGAAGTTGATTGTATTCTACATCTGTAGAATGTATGTGTCAATCCTTTTTTCTACAATTGTAGAAATATTTTCAACAACCATCGCAGCAACGATATATCATCTATGTACAGTAAAAAAAATCCACTGTAACATCCTCCGCTCACAGTAAAAACAACTGCCGGATTCTGCTACAGTGGAAAAATCACACACCTGATATTTTATTTTTCTGAAAGATCACATTCCCTTTGCTTTCTTCACGCACTCTGTCTGTGCCTCGATCACTGCACTGCGGAAGCCTTTTTCTTCGAGAACACGGACTGCCTGGATCGTGGTTCCTGCCGGGGAGCAGACCATATCTTTGAGTTCTCCCGGATGTTTGCCGGTCTCCTGCATCAGTTTCGCACTTCCGAGTACGGACTGTGCGGCGAATTTGTATGCCTGTGCTCTCGGCATTCCATCTGCAACTGCTGCATCTGCCATTGCCTCAAGGAACATGAACACATACGCCGGAGAGCTGCCTGAAACGCCTACGACGGCGTCCATCAGATGCTCCGGGATCACCTCTGTCTTGCCGAAGGTGTCGCAGAGTTTTACAGCAAGTGCAGTTTCTTCTTCTGTGATCAGTTCATTGACACAGAGGGCTGTCATTCCCTCTCCGACCATCGCCGGAGTGTTTGGCATGGTACGGATGACTTTTGTATTTTCGCCAAGGCGCTCACCAAGCCACTGCAGAGTCTTGCCCGGCGCGATAGAAATAAAAATCTGTCCAGCCTTTACACTGCCCCTGATCTCATCCAGAACGCCCTCCAGAAACTGCGGCTTCACTGCCAGAAAAACAACATCCGCAAAATCCACCACCTGCGCGTTGTTATCTGCCTTCCGGATGCCAAGTTCCTTCTCGATCTTCTCGCGGGTCTTGTCTGACTTCGCAGAAGCGATCATATCTGATGCTTCCACCTCTCCACTTTTCAGAATTCCCTTTAACATGGCTGTCGCCATATTTCCACAGCCGATAAAACCAATTTTCATGATAATCTTCCTCCTTGTGTGAAAACATAGTTAAGTTGCTCTGTCGCTTTACAAAATTACAGCGGCATTTTCTTTATCATACCTGTTTTCACACCAAAAGTAAAATACTAAATTTCTCTCATTTCTCGTCGGTCTCAATCACACACTGATATTTCCTGCTTTTCTTGTCATAGCTGATTCCCACCAACAAAATATTTCCTGTATACTGCCGGATAGATGCAGGATATTTTTTGTCTTTGATCTGCTGTAGTGCAGTTTCTGCCTTTTTGTTCCATTTCAATTCCACTACCAGTGCTGGATAATCTGTGAGATATTCTGGTTTGGGAAGATATACAAAATCTGCAAAACCTCTACCTGTCGGAAGTTCACGAACTGGTTTGAAATAATACTGTAAAGTACTCAGATACGCGATGCTCAGCACACTGCTCAAAGTATTCTCGTTATTATACTGAATTACTGAAGCATATCCCATGTGGATTTTTTCGATTGCTTCTGCCACTGCTGCTTCGTCCATATCAAGTGTTGCTTCAAGAAGATCCATTGACTGCTGCTCAAACTCCAGTAACTCATTCCACTTTTTACGCTTTGTTGCTGCAAGAAACTCCTGACGGATTTCCTCATTCGGGATAAAAGTCCTTCCCCGTGTCTGATCATATGCAAGATATCCGAGATGGATCAGATATGTGATCACATCATCCCGGTCTGCAAAACTTACCGTATCATTTTGGAATGTACCCGTATCAACCTCCACAGATGAACCTGAAATCATTTCAATGATCGCCGTTTTCAGTCCGTCAAAATCCATGTTGATCAGTGGGACCACCAGTTCATAACTCGCTGTCTGTGACCAGTAACTTCTGAAATTTCCTCTCTGCATAACATTTACTACAGCCTTCGGATTATAAATCTGCTGGTCGTCCAACAGATATCCGTCATACCAACTTTTGACTTTTTCAAAATCTCTGTGATATTCCGTGCATAACTGTCTGACTTCCTTCTCTGTAAACCCAACAAACGGAGCCAGTATCCCTGCATCAAGCATTGTAAATTCATCAAAATTATTGAGTGCAGACTGTGTTTTTAATTTTTTTATTGGAAGGATTCCTGTCATATATGCAAGTGCAATGTATCGCGTAGGCTCCGTTCCCTTGAACATTCCTCTGAGAAAATTGATGTATTCTTCCTGCACAGCGATATTATCTGCTTCATCTCTGATCAGGACATCCCATTCATCAATGATCACAATAAATTTATTTCCTGTTGCCGTGTTGATTGCTGACAGTGCATCCGGAAGAGATTTTATTTCATCAGGCACAATATCCGGATAAATGGACTTTAATTCCCGGATCACCTGTGCGCTAAGAAAAGCCACCACGTTTTCAGGCCCGCCCGCCGGCTCCAGACACCACTGGATGTCAAAATGCAGTACATCATATTTGTTAAGATATCTTTTGAAAGAATCCTTACCGCTGATCTGTAAAGGAGAAAACATCTCTTCTGAATCACAGCCTCTGCTGTAATATGCCGTAAGCATATCTGCCGTAACAGATTTCCCAAATCTTCTCGGTCTGCTGTTACAGATAAACGCCTGCTTCGTACCGATCACTCTATTCGTATAGTCCAGAAGTTCTGTTTTATCCACATAAATTTCTGAATCAACCGCTGTCTGAAACGCACTGTTGTCAGGATTAAGAAATCTTCCCATATTGCTTTTGCCCTTTCTGATGCACATTCAACTGCCTGTTCCTCTGCCTTAAGTCTTTCAGATTCCAGTTCCAGAACTTTTCCTCCCATAATATCACCTAGCCCTTTCCGAACCTCGTCTTCTTCACGGAAAATATAGTCCGCAATCTTTACAATCAGTTCCGTCAGATCTGTATACAGTTCCGATCTTCCTGTTTCTGTCAGCTCCTTTTCCAGATTTACCCGGATTTCTTCATATTCGTTTAAGAGTGTTTGAAATAATTCCGGATTATTATTAAAATCATGTCCTTTTTTCTCATATCGCATAATATAAAATGGCAACAACATTAGCAGATTCTTCTCAAAGATGCTGTCTTTCGTATAATCAGTCATTTTTATAGTCGGTACGGAATACATCATCAAAAATCGTATTATTCATATAACACTCCTTTTGTATTTTCATTATAGCATTTTGACAAGTTTTATTAAATACTTAATGTATTTTCATCTTTGGAATCAGTGGCAGATATTGCCTGAAAAATTACTTATTAGAATATTTAGATTACTGTTTATGTTCTATACTATACACCACTTACTTTCATATAGCAAGTCCAATTTGGGCAGTTACTTAGAAATGATAGACTAGCAAAAAGGCGACGGATCATCGGGATCGCGCCGCCTTTTTTTCTTTGGGTTATTTGAAGTGTAATGTTTTGTGGTATTTTGCGTATTGGTCGAGAAGGTCGCTCCATTTCTGGCCTTCTGGTTTGGTTTCGTTGTTGTTGTAGTTGTCTTCGCCTTTGAGCTCGTCCATATACTGGATATAGTCCAGAATGTAGATATCGACGGTGGAAATGTCTCTGTCCTGGATTGCGAAGATGTTGCAGTTTCCGACAGAATCGTTGTATGGAAGTTTATTTCCGTTGGCATCGAGGGCTACCATGAAGCAGTCGCTGTTGGAGCCTTCTTCGTAAAGTTCATTTACGGTCAGTTCGTATGGGGTGCGAATCACGGATCTGAGGCCGATGCCTGCATCGTTTATGTCGTTGAGTTCCATGACTTCGGTCTGGGAATCGTCTACTGTGACCGGGATGTCGAAGCTCCAGTCACCTTCGTATTTGTAGTAGCCGGCATCCGTTCCATACTTTGCAAAATCATCTTCTGACCACTGATAATCTGTTTCCAATCCCCTTACCTTCGTGATATCCAGGTGCAGGTTAAAGGTGTCCGGAACATCAATAGCTTTGATATATTTCTGATATTCTCCACCACGCTCAGACACTTTATTATTAAACTCTTCCAGCAGAGCATACCCTTCATCTGTCTGATCATCCAGATCTTCCAGTGTGATTCCCATCTCATCCAGTACCTGCTGTGTCATTTCGTTGTATTTCTCACTGTATTCCGTATAATCTTTCGCAGCCTCTGCCAGATCATAGCGAAAAATGCACGCATAAGTATTGTCATCCAGGAACTGGCCTTCTACCTGACCATCGATTACCGGACTGGCCTCCGTATTAAAATCTACGCCGCCGGTCATGTCCAGATCTATAATTGGTGTGCCACTTTCTGCTCGGGTTTCCGTCTGCGGAAATGGAGTGTCGCTTTTAAACTGCATGGTCACATAGACTGCCTGACTGTTCGCAAATACTTCGGAGCAGGTGATCGTCAGGCCGTCTGCTGTTTTGGTGTAGGCTGAGTCTCCTTTTGCTGTTGCGACCGCGGCATTTGTGTCTGCTACAGTTGCACCTATTTCCTCCTGTCCTGTTGTATTATCTTCTGCCCACTTTCCTTTCTCTGTTTCGGAAACGGCATTTCCGTTTTCTGCTATGTTATTTCCTTCTGCATCAACTCCGTCAACAGCCTCCAGTGTCGTCGCGTGGTCTGCGAAATCTCCAAAGAAACTTACATTATTCTGCAGCGTTTCAAAAAGTCCCCCCACAACCGGGATATTTTTTGCCATGACAGGATCTGTCATGTAAAATACAAAAGCAATGAGCAGCACTGCTGCTGCGCCGCCCGCGATCCTGCCGCCAATTTTCATCCAGTGGTATGGATCTTTCGGCGCCTTTTTCTGCACTGCGGTATTGTTTTCGATCAGACGATATGCCTGATTGATCCGCTCATGTACGATCACCGGTATTTCTGTATCTTTCTGAAGTTTTTCCTGAAAATCTTTTTCGTTATTATTAAAAGTCATCATCAAACACGTCCCTCCCTGACCTTATATTCATACATCTGCGCAATCTGTTTTCTGCCACGTTGAAGGCGGGATTTTACGGTGCTTTCCTTCATGTCCAGGATGTCACTGATCTCGCGGATATTGAATCCTTCCATGTAGTACAGAAGGATCACCAGACGGTACTTGTTATCCAGCGGTTCCAGCACCTGTGCCCATTCCTTCGCTGCATATTCTTCCTCATAAAAAGGCGTCTCCGGCATCTGGTCGGTGTATGTAACCTGCTTCTTTCTCTGCAAAATATCTTTGCATTTATTGATCAGAATCCGTATCATCCATGTCTTGAAATACTTGTTTTGCTTGAGACTTTTGAGATTTTCATAACAGGAAAGGATGGTATCCTGGATCGCATCGGCAGCATCTTCATCGTTTTTGAGATAGGAAAACGCAACCTTATACATGCACTGCACCTGTTCATCCATAAGCCGGCAGAATGCATCTTTGTCGCCTTTTTTGGCCTTTCTTATCAAAAATTCATTCATCATCTTCTCCATTCTCCTGTCTCTGACCGGTCATCAGGAAATGCGTTGTAAAAGCTTTTTTGTTTTTGTGCTTCTACTTATTAGACACAGAAACTGCCAAAAAGGATGCAGGTTTTTTGGAAAAATTTCCTGTTGAAAAAAACATATAATATGACATACAGCAGGACAATCCATCCCCATTCCACAATCAAGACTCAGGGAGCCCACAAAAAAAGAGGAATCCTTCACACGAAAACTTCCCCACCTGAAATACCAGGAGAAATTTTCAAAGGATTCCCCACACAACAAAATTCACATCAACCACCCAGCCCAGGGTGTGCAGAGGGACTGGCGAAGTCCCTCTGCGGTTTTAAATCCCAAGATTCAAAAAGATTACCCAATCTTTTTAAATCACATGATCTTTCTAAACAGATCCTTCAGATCCTCCACACTCGCATCCTTCGGGTTACCCGGTGCACAAGCATCCGCATGTGCAGATTCAGCGAGGAACTGCAGATCTTCCTCTTTAATAGCCTCCAGCTTGGTCGGAATTCCCACATCAACAGAAAGCTTTCTAACCGCATCAATAGCAGCCTTTCTATATTCCTCCTGAGTCATAGAATCCACATCCTTCACACCCATTGCACGAGCGATCTCACGATACTTCTCTCCAGTGCATTCCTGGTTATATTCCATTACGATCGGAAGCATCATAGCGCATGCAACACCATGCGGAGTATCATAAACAGCACCCAGTGTATGAGCCATGGAATGTGCGATTCCAAGACCTACATTTGAGAATCCCATACCTGCGATATACTGTCCAAGAGCCATTCCCTCACGACCTTCTTTGGTATTTTCAACAGCTCCGCGAAGAGATTTGGAGATCAGTTCAATCGCTTTGAGATGGAACATATCTGTCATTTCCCATGCAGCTTTTGTGGTATATCCTTCGATTGCATGAGTCAGGGCATCCATACCTGTAGAAGCGGTCAGTCCCTTAGGCATTGAAGACATCATTTCCGGGTCAACAACTGCGATGATCGGCATGTCATGCGGGTCAACACATACAAATTTACGTTTCTTTTCTACATCTGTGATAACGTAGTTGATGGTAACTTCTGCTGCTGTTCCTGCTGTTGTCGGAACTGCAATGATCGGTACGCAAGG
Source organism: Blautia intestinihominis (assembly GCF_040096655.1). Taxonomy (NCBI): domain Bacteria; kingdom Bacillati; phylum Bacillota; class Clostridia; order Lachnospirales; family Lachnospiraceae; genus Blautia; species Blautia intestinihominis. The sequence continues at coordinate 11,261 of NZ_JBBMEI010000075.1, forward strand.
TTTCTTTGTCGGTGCTGTACCCTCCAGGCTTCTTACATCCTCAAATTCCGGGTTTGCGATGATGATACCGATTGCTTTTGCAGTATCCATGGAAGAACCACCACCGATTGCAATGATATAATCTGCACCGGATTTTTTGAATGCAGCTACACCATTCTGGACGTTCTGGATGGTCGGGTTTGCTTTGATATCAGAATAAATTTCGTATTCCAGACCCTCTTTTTCAAGGACATCTGTTACCTTGCTTGTTACGTTAAATTTGATCAGATCCGGGTCAGAGCATACAAATGCTTTTTTGAATGCATGTGCTTTTGCTTCGTTTGCGATCTCTGCAATTGCACCTGCTCCGTGATAAGATGTTCCGTTTAAGTTAATTCTATTTGCCATGATAATTACATCCCTTTCTGCGTCGCTCACGCCTTAACTTTGTTATTATCTTAACAATAGTTTTATAAAAAAGAAAGTTACAGAATCCAACAAGTGTAACGTTTTCTGTAACTTTCGTGATTTGTTCTAAATTTATGCATTCATATTCAGTAAAAATAACCAGATATGTCTTTCCTGTTTATGGAAACATTTCTGTAACGCCTGTATTTCCAACATTTTTGAAGTTGTCAGTTCAGGATCTCAAGCCTCACAAAAATCTCTGCAAGCTTCTCCGGCATCCCATCTACAATGATAGATGCCAGTTCTTCCGGGGTACATGTCACCCCTCCTGTCACCCATTTGACAGTCATATAAATAGAGCTTTGGCAGTACATTTCCAGCAGATAATGGACGTTTTCGCCCGGTACTTTGCCAGTTTTTTCACGAATTAAATTTTCGTAAAACTGTAAGATCAGCTCGAAATCATGCTGTCTGAGGGAATTCTGTTCGTCATAACGAAACGCTGCCGCAAAAAATGTCTGCTCTTCCTGAATATAAGTAAACTTCTTGACCAGAGCATCATAGACCGTCTTTCCACGTCCCATATGTTCAAAAGATTTCGTAAGAAGTTTGTCAAAATACCAGTTGATCAGGTCGTATTTGTCCAGAAAATTCCTGTAAAAAGTCTGTCTCGTAAGCTCACATTTCTCTGTGATCTGCTTCACTGTGATGTTCTCTACAGGAGTTGTCTGCATACATTCTTTCATGGCCCGTGCCAGCCGGTATTTGGTTTTTTCTCCCTTTGTCAGATCTCTCTGGTTGCCTGTTTCAGCCATTCTTTTTCTTCCTCATCTAAGTATGGTGATATGGTCGTATATACTTTCTGATGGTAATCATTCAGAAGTTTCCGCTCACGTTCTGTCATCTCTTCCGGGTTGATTCCCTCCAGATCAAATGGGACCATTGTCAGTGGTTCGAAGCACATAAACTGCCCGAAAGATGTCTTTTCTGCCTTTTTGCAGAGGACAAGATTTTCGTGGCGGATCCCGAATTCATTTTCCAGATAATAGCCAGGTTCGTCGGAGGTGATCATTCCTTCCTCAAGCACCGGTGCCGGATTTCCCGGAAGGTTTTTCCAACGGAAGCTGTTCGGTCCTTCGTGAACATTCAGAAGATAGCCTACCCCGTGTCCTGTGCCGTGGTTATAATCTTCACCCAGTTCCCAGAGCGGTCCTCTGGCAAGATAATCGAGGTTTAAACCTGTGCATCCGTACTTGAATTTCGCCGCTGCCAGGTTCAGATTTCCACGCAGAACTGCGGTAAAAAATTTCTTTTCTTTGGCTGTGACAGGTCCAAGAACAATGGTTCTTGTGATATCTGTTGTTCCTTCCAGATAATGTCCGCCGGTATCTGCAAGCACCATTCCCCTGGCCTCAAGCGGGATGTCTGTCGCTTCTGTCGCGCTGTAATGTACGATCGCAGCATGCGTTCCATATGCAATGATCGGATCAAAACTGTCCCCCAGAAAGTGCTCCTGTTCGCTGCGGAACTGGTATAATTTCTCCGCTGCGCTCAGTTCTGTAATGGTAGTTCTGGTGACGTTTTTCTTGAGCCAATAGATAAATTTAGTTACTGCGATACCGTCCTTAATATGTGCAATTCTCTCGTTTTCCATCTCTGTTTTGTTCTTGACTGCCTTCGGAAGAAGAGTCAGATTTGGCTCATCCAGAATCGTCACTTCAGATGGAATATTACTTACGAGACGGCTGTTGACATTCGCCCTGGAGAGCAGAACTTTCTTATCTGAAGAGATGGTCTGAACATAAGAATAGACATCATCGTATGGGTAAATTTTTACCCCATCTGCTTCCAGATTACTGCGGATCTCTTCTGAAAAAGCTGCTGCATTTGCGTATAATCTCAATTCATTCTCCATCATTACAAGGTAAGAAAGAACCACCGGACAGCAATGGATATCGTTACCGCGGATGTTCAAAAGCCAGGCGATATCATCGAGGGATGTGAGGATAAAAGTGTCGGCTTCTTTTGCTTTCATCTGCTCACGGATCTCTGCGATCTTATCTGCTCTGGACTTGCCGGTCCATCGGATATCCAGTTCCATGACCGGCTCACAGGAAAGAACCGGACGGTCTTCCCAGATCTCGCCGATCAGGTCATCGTTTACAGAAAATGTGATATGTTTTTCCTGCAGAAGTTCCTGCAATTCTTCCGCTTCCCTCGCACTTACGGTACGGCCGTCGAAGCCAAGACACATGCCTTCTTGTAATTTATCGTTCAGAAACTGATGCACGGTCGGAACCCCTGGCTCGCCGGATTTGAACAGTTCTATTGTCGTATCGCGGAGCTGATCCGCTGCCTGGATAAAATAACGGCCATCGGTCCACAGGCCTGCCATGTCCTGTGTGATAATGGCAGTTCCTGCGGAGCCGGTGAAGCCGGTGATATATTTCCTGCATTTGAAGTAGTCACCTACGTATTCCGATCCATGGAAATCATCTGTTGGTACCAGATAGGCGTCTATCTTTTTTTCTTTCATAAGAATGCGAAGGGCGTTTAATTTTTGTTTTATAGTCATTTTTTTCTATGCCTCCCTCATAACATGGGGTGTAAATTTTATAAATTTACTTTAAACAGGATATATATATTTGTCAAGAGAGGAAGGGTACTTCCCTTGGACCCGTTAATTTGCATTGACCTTTCTTGTCAGGGCGGGATGCCCTGGGGGGGATTTTTTTATATTGGGATATATGAAAACCTCGAAGGGACTTGCCAGTCCCCTCGCCACCCCTGGGCTGGGTGTTTGACGGAAATTTTGTCTTATGTAGTGCCCTTTGAAAAATTCTCCTGGTGTATCAGGTCGGAAGATCTTTGTATAAATGATATCGCAGTATATAAAAATAACAGGATTCTTCTCTTTCGCATGGAGAAGATATCCTGTTATTTTATCATACTATTGGTGAGTTGATTTGTATTAGTATAACTCTAAGCTAGTGTACTGTATCATTGACATTTCGCTAAATAACTTGCCTGTTTTCCCATCGAACTGCGTTGACTTCGCCCAACGATGCCACCGCATCGCCTCGTTCAGTCGCCTTGTCGATGAAAAAACATTCTGCGTTATTTAACTGAAAGTCAATGAGACAGTACACTAGGTCATCCATTTTAAAACTCTTCATTGGTCAGAATCTAAAATACTATCTTCCAAGCCAACCATCTCAAGAGCATTTATTGACTTTAATCTGGCTTGCTCATTCTACAGTCATCCATTTTTCCAAAATTCTGTGGTCTTTCAAATAAATTACTTCTTACAGAGTCATTTCAGCACCCAATTTTCGTTGGTTTCCAGACGACTTACTTCCCACGTAGTCATTCTCACTCCCAATCTTCGTTGGTTTCCAGACGACTTACTCCTCACGTAGTCATCCCAATACCCCCGCGCCTTTCGCGCCAGCGAAACAGCCCTAACAGTTAGCGTCAGCCCGTTCTGTCTTGATGCACCAGGCGTGGCCAAGTAGGGGGGGCTGAGGGGGAGCTTCGGCCTTCGCAACTTCGAGATGCTCCCCCTCAGGGTTTTCATATTTTACAAAATATCATTTTCCTTGCTTTATAAAGCAAAACCAAACCTTTTACAATCCGCTTTTATTAGAAAAGTCCAGTGATCTTGCCAGTCTCATCAACATCAATACGTTCTGCAGCAGGTACTTTCGGAAGACCTGGCATCGTCATGATCTCGCCTGTCAGGGCAACGATAAATCCTGCACCAGCAGAAATCTTAAGATTACGTACAGTAACTTCGAAGTCTGTCGGAGCCCCAAGCTTGGTCTGGTCATCGGTCAGGCTGTACTGTGTCTTAGCCACACAGATCGGGCAGTTGCCAAATCCAAGAGCTTCCAGCTGTTTCGCCTGCTTCTGCGCATTTGCAGTAAGAACTACTCTCTTACCGCCATATACTTTCTGCACGATCTGGTTCAGTTTATCTTCGATAGATCCTTCCAGTTCATATGCATAAGTAAAGTCGTTTGGTTCTTCTACGAG
>NZ_JBBMEI010000076.1:0-15404 GCF_040096655.1 Blautia intestinihominis
TACGGCAATGCACTATCTGGAATATATGCTCCTGATCAACAGCTACTATATCATGGGATCTGCGGTAAACACAGCGCTGATCGCCGGGGTTTTCCGTGCAGGAGGCGATACGAAATTCGGTCTGATCTGTGATACGATCGATATGTGGGTCTATGCAGTACCGCTTGGATTCTTTGCGGCGTTCGTGCTGAAGCTTCCGGTGCTCTGGGTATATTTCCTTCTGTGCACCGATGAATTTGTAAAATGGCCATGGGTCATCCGTCATTACCGCAAGGGAGAATGGGCAAAGAATATCACAAGAGAAGATATCTTCGAATAACTGAATGTAAGGCTTAAAAAAGCCGGTCGATCATACACAAAAGGTGATCAACCGGCTTTTGACCGCGTATAATATGAAAATAATCAAAAAATAGTATCTCTCAGATCCTCCGGAACATGAGAACTGTGGTAATTCTGATTGAGCGTGTCGAGAAGATCCATGTCCTCCTGCTCAATCTCAAAATCAAAAATACGTGCATTGGCAGCAATACGCTCTGGGCGGGTGGATTTTGGAATTACGGAGATACCCTTCTGAACAGCCCAGCGAAGTCCGATCTGAGCAGGCGTATGTGCATATTTCGTACCAAGTACGCAGAGGATATCATTGTCCAGATAAGCGCCTCGCGCCAGTGGAGCATAAGCCTGTACCTGGATCCCGTTTGCCTGGCAGTATTCAATGAGCTCCCGCGGATAGCAGAGAGGATGGCATTCGATCTGGTTGACTGCAGGAATGATCCCGGATACCTTACGAAGTTCTTCAAGATGACGGATCTCAAAATTGCTGACACCGATAGAAAGAGCCCGTCCAGATTCAAGAAATTTCTCCATTTCCTTCCAGGTATTGAGATAACATCCCGGAACCGGCCAGTGGATCAGATAAAGATCGATATAATCAAGACCAAGACGGTCAAGGCTTCGCTCAAAAGCCCCGTCCACATCTCCGAGACGCTGTGCGTTATTCCAGATCTTGGTGGTGATAAAAAGATCCTTACGCGGAACTCCGCATCGTGCAATACCACGTCCGACACTCTCTTCGTTCTTGTATGCAGAAGCAGTATCGAACAGGCGATAGCCGTTCTTGGCTGCGGATATGATGGCATTCTCTGCCTCGTCGTCAGCGGTGGCTTTATATAGACCCAATCCCAGAAGCGGTATGGTTCTGTCATTATTTAAGAATACAGAAGTAGTCAAAATGCTTCCTCCTTGCTTATCAATTTGAAAATTTTTATATATTATAACATAAAAATGTGAAAGAAGAACATCAAATATGTTAAATATTTAATACATGAAGTTACATAGGCATGGAAAAAAGGTGAAAATAAAGATTGTTAATATTAAAACGATGACGTTATTTATATAACGAGAAAAATGATCGGCAGATGCGAAAAAATGCAAAAAAAGAAATAGAAACAGGAATGATTTTTGTGCGGTTTTTCTCAATATAGCCTTGATTAACTATAACAAAAGATGTATAATGAATTTAATTGATAAATTCTTGTCAGAAGTTTGTCACGTTTAAGACAGACTGACAGGGATTCGTGCAGAAAGGAGTAGACAATGCACTTAATAAAAGATGAAAACGGAAACCTTGTCCAGCATGGACACGAACATACAGAGGGACACACACACGAACACACACATGCGGATGGTGTGACTCATACACATTCTCATTCTCACGGAGACGGCGAACATGCACATACACACGACAGCAGCTGTTCCAGCCAGGAACACTGTGGATCCTGTGAGGGCGGAGACTGCAAGAAAGAGACAGTAGCACTTCTGACTTACATGCTGCAGCACAATGAGCATCACGCAGCAGAGCTTGACCAGATGGCCGATAACCTGGAGAAGATGGGACTTGCAAGTTCAGCCAAGACAATCAAGGAAGCAGTTGCAGATTTCCAGAAGGGCAACATGCGCCTGGGACTTGCACTTACACTTGTTAAGGAAGAAATGAAATAGGATCTGTTACTGTGAACGGTAATCTTGAATTTTAATATGACACAATAATATGACACAACAGAACGGCGGAGGTGAGAGTTATGTGTCTTGCAACTGTATACAAAGAAAGCGATAATTCTGTTATCTTTAAGAATGTATCCAGAATTGATGTAGATGGAAATAAACTGGTGCTCAGAGACATTATGGGAGATGAGCGTGTCGTAGAGGGACATATCCTTATGGTAGACCTGGCAAACAGCATTGTAAAGCTTTGCTGCGATGACTGATCGTCCGGGACTTACAAGAATCAAATAAAATTGCATAAGGAGGTGCAGCTATGGCATCAGTAAAATTGACTGAGCTGATGAAAGAAAGACAACTTCTTTCTTTTGAACTGTTTCCGCCCAAGACCGACAAGGGCATGGAGAATCTTCCGGGAACGATCGAGCATCTCTGTCAGTTTGATCCAGAATATATCTCTGTTACATACGGAGCCGGAGGCGGCAATGTAGGAGCGAACAGAGAAGTATGCCAGATGGTAAAGAAAGCCGGTACTGTTCCGGTAACTCATTTTACGGTTATCAAGAACACCAAAGAAGGAATCAGGGATCAGCTTGAGACATACCTGAGTGAGGGCGTTGATCATATCCTTGCTCTTCGCGGAGATTTCCCGAGAGGAGAACACTCCACAGGCGGAGATTTTAACTATGCGACAGATCTTGTCAAGTTTATCCGCCGGGAATTTGGAGACAAGTTTGAAATTGCAGTAGCAGGTTCGCCGGAAGGGCATATCGCATGCCGCAGCCTGGATGCAGATGTTTCCGTCCTTAAGATGAAACAGGACAATGGTGCTGACTATATCATGACGCAGCTCTGCTGGGATATGGAGCAGTTCGCACGCTGGCAGGACAAGATCCGCAAGGCCGGTGTCACGATGCCGATCGATGTAGGGATCATGCCGATCTTGGATCAGGCAGCTACGATCAGCATGGCTCTTTCACGTAATGGCTGTGTTATGGATCGAGAACTTTCCAGACTTATCTCTAAATACTGGATCTTCCCGAATCCGTTCGATAAAGCACCATTCGACGATAACCTTGAACAGAAGAAAGAAGATTTCAAGAAAGCCGGTATTGAGTACACGATCAGGCAGATTGACAAATACCGTGCTCTTGGCGTAGAAGGTATCCACCTGTATGCGCTGAATAAATGGAAAGACGTAAGCGAGATCATCAATGCATCTGGCATGCGTACATTAATATGAAAATAGAGTAGGAGGCACTCTTTAAGTTATGGCACATGTGATTGCTGTCGCCGGTAAAGGCGGCGTAGGTAAAACTACTTTATGTGGAATGCTGATCCAGTATCTCTGCGAACAGAACAAAGGACCGATCCTTGCAGTTGATGCAGATGCGAATTCCAACCTGAACGAAGTCCTGGGAGTAAAGGTTGACACAACTCTCGGTGATGTACGTGAGGAGATCGCACAGGCAGAGATCGCAAAGGAAAGCCCGATTCCGAAAGGAATGTCCAAGGCAGATTATGCTGAACTCAGATTTGAGGATGCACTGGTTGAGGAAGATGATTTTGATCTGCTCGTAATGGGCAGAACACAGGGAAAGGGCTGCTACTGTTATGTAAACGGCCTGCTTCAGGCTCAGCTTGCCAAGTATCAGAATCATTATCCATATATCGTAGTAGATAACGAAGCAGGTATGGAGCATATCAGCAGAGGCGTTCTTCCGTCCATGCAGACTGCGATCCTGGTGAGCGACTGCTCCCGAAGAGGAATCCAGGCTGTTGGAAGGATCGCGAAACTGATCGATGAATGCGGAATGAAACCGGACACGGTAGGACTGATCGTCAACCGTGCACCGAAGGGAGAACTGAATGACGGAATCAAAGAAGAGATCGCCAATCAGGGACTTCATCTTCTCGGCGTAGTACCGCAGGATGAAACTGTTTATGAATATGACTGTGATGGCAAACCTACAGCCAGTCTTCCGGAGGACAATCCGGTCAAGAAGGCATTAAGGGAAATTGCCGGCAAGTTAAGTTTATAATCATGATTCTCCTGCGATCACAGCAGGAGAATTTATAACAGATGCTGAACAATACAGGATTCAGCAGATTTTTTACAGGAAAATAACCCATGGGCGGGGATGGGTTCTGTCTGGAGGGTTATTATATAAAACTTTATAGAAAGGTAAAAATACATGACTCATCATGTATAATAAAAGGAGGTCTATAATGAGTGAATTCAAATTAACTACAGTGGAAGAATTTGAAGCTGCTACCAACCGACTGTTGGAAACTGGCGCAAAGGTAGGCGCAGACGCTTGGCAGTTCCGTGTAAAAAACCAGACTCCACACTGTAAGTTCGGTGAGCAGGGTATCTGCTGCCGTATCTGTTCCATGGGACCATGTCGTATTACTCCAAAGGCTCCGAGAGGAATCTGCGGATGCGATGCACACGGTATCGTAGGAAGAAACTTCCTTCGCTTCACAGCAGGCGGAGCAGCTACACATTCCGATCATGGACGTGAGATCTGTATCACCCTCGGACATGCAAAAGAAGGCGGCGACTATCAGGTAAAAGATCCTGAGAAACTGATCCGTATCGCAAAAGAATGGGGCGTTGAGACAGAAGGCAAAGACATCTACGATCTTGCTCATGAGATGTCTGACCTGGCTCAGGAAGAATACGGAAAGATCAGAGGCTTTTCCAGATGGCTTAAGAGAGCACCTCAGCATACACAGGATCTGTGGCACGAAGCAGGAATCGAGCCAAGAGCAATCGACCGTGAGGTTTCCTGTGCATTACATATGACCCATATGGGTAACACCTGCAAACCGGAGGCACTGATCCGTCAGGCACTTCGTAACGGACTTTCTGATGGATGGGGCGGTTCCATGTGTGGAACAGAGTTCTCTGACGTACTGTTCGGAACTCCGAAGCCGATCGAAACAGAAGCAAACCTTGGCGTTATGAACGCAGAAAACGTAAACATCGTAGTACACGGACATGATCCGAGCCTTTCTGAGATGATCTGTGAAGTTGCAGACAGCAAAGAAATGATCGACTACGCAAAATCCATGGGTGCAAAAGGCATCACTATTTCCGGTGTATGTTGTACATCAAACGAAGTAGCTATGCGTCGTGGTATCCCGATGGCTGGTAACTTCTTACAGCAGGAAAACGTTGTTCTGACTGGTGCATGTGAAGCGATCGTTGTTGACGTTCAGTGTATCTTCCCGGCATTAGGACCTCTGAGCAAATGTTTCCATACTAAATTCATCACAACTTCTCCGATCTGTCAGATGCCAGATTCCGAATTCATCGAATTCAGCGCAGGCACAGCAGGAGAAAAAGCACGTCAGATCGTTAAACTGGCATGTGAGAACTTCAAGAACAGAAAACCGGATCTCGTATATATCCCGGATATGAAACAGAAAGCAACTGTTGGATACTCTGTTGAAGCAATCGTTAAGACACTTGACGGTGTAACAAACTCTCAGGTAGATGAAACAGGAACAACCAAACCTCTCCTTGAGTGCATCACATCTGGTGTTATCCGTGGTGCTGTTGCAATGGTTGGATGTAACAACCCGAAGATCAGACCTGACTCCGCTCATATCGAGCTGATGAAGAAACTGCTTGCAAACGATATCGTTATCATCGCTTCCGGATGTTCAGCACAGGCAGCTGCAAAAGCAGGCCTTATGGACAAAGCTGCCAAAGATCTCTGCGGTGCAGGACTGAAACGTGTCTGTGAGCTTGCGGACATCCCGCCAGTATTACACATGGGATCCTGTGTAGATATCAGCCGTATGCTGATCCTCGCATCTGAACTTGCAAAGGATTCCGGACTTAACATTTCCCAGCTTCCAGTAGTAGGATGTGCTCCTGAGTGGATGTCTGAGAAAGCTGTTTCCATCGGAAACTACGTAGTAGCAACAGGTCTTGATACCTTCCTTGGCGTAGATCCATATGTATCCGGATCTGATCAGGTGGCAGGACTTCTTACCGAAGGTGTTCGTGACTGGGTAGAAGCTGCTTACACAGTAGAAAAAGACATTGACAAATTAGGCGATCTGATGATCGAGAGAATCGAAGAGAAGAGAGCAGCTCTCGGCATCTGATAGCAGGAAAGGCGCGATTAACTTATGAAAATAGCAGTAACCGGTAAAGGCGGAGTAGGAAAGACAACTTTTGCGGCAACACTTGCCAGATTATACGCAGACGAAGGAAAGAAGGTCCTTGCGGCAGATGTAGACCCGGATGCAAATCTCGGTCTGGCACTTGGATTTGACGAGGAAACACTGGATTCCATCGTACCGATCTCCAGAATGCGTAAGCTGGTGGAGGAGCGTACCGGAGCCAACAGTCAGAATCAGTTTTATAAACTGAACCCGAAGGTAGACGATATCCCGGATACCTACGGCAAGACCTGCAATGGCGTGAAACTGCTTGTCCTTGGTACCGTGGAAACAGGCGGGGGCGGCTGTGTCTGTCCGGAGCATGTCATGTTGAAACGGATCATTAATAATCTTGTGATTCACAGGGACGATGTGGTGATCCTTGATATGGAAGCCGGTCTGGAGCATCTGGGCCGGGGCACCACGGAAAGCATGGATGAATTTATTGTAGTGATTGAACCAGGGGCAAGAAGTGTGCAGACCTACAAAAATGTAAAACGACTTGCCAAAGATCTCGGTGTCGCACAGGTCAAAGTTGTGGCAAATAAAGTAAGGAACGAGGACGATGAAGCATTCATCCGTTCCAGAATCCCGGCAGAAGATCTTCTTGGAATGATCCACTACAACACAGAAGTTATAGACGCTGACCGTCAGGGAAAATCCCCTTACGATTTCAGCCAGACTGTAACGGCTGAAATAACAAAAATAAAAGAAAAGATTGACCAGAACTCAAGTCTTTAAAAACAGGAGGTATTAACGTGACTTTATTTGATAGAGTATTCGGCGGAAATGATGCTGTATATGGTTTAACAGAGGGCGCTATCGACGGAGCAATCGCTCAGTACGGCGAAGACAAAGCTGTCAGCTTCCCGAACACCGCTTACAGCCTTCCATGTTATTATGCTGTAACAGGAACAAAAGTTACAACATTAAAAGAATTAAAAGAAGCTCTTGGTGTTGTTAAAACACTTATGACAAGAGAAAAAAGATTAAACGATGCATTCATGTCAGGTGTTGCTACAGCACTCTGCGCAGAGTTCATCGAAGTCCTGAAATATATTGATGGTGCAACACCATACGAAGAACCATGCTACGGACATCTTGCAGATGCAGTGATCCGTGAACTTGGTGTACCGCTTGTAACAGGCGATATCCCTGGTGTAGCAGTAATCCTCGGAGCTGCTCCTACAACAGAAGAAGGTGTTGCTCTTGTTAAGAGCTATCAGGCACAGGGTATCCTCGTAACACTGGTTGGCGGAATCATCGACCAGGTTGCAGAGGCTGGAATGAAGACAGGCGCAAATGTTCGTGTTATCCCGCTTGGCAAAGACGTTACAGCAGTTATCCATGTAGTATCTGTAGCACTTCGTGCAGCTCTGATCTTCGGTAACGTAAAACCTGGAGATGCAGGCACACTGATGAAATACACAATGGACCGTGTACCGGCATTTGTAAACGCATTCAAACCTCTGGATGACGTGATCGTAGCTTGTGGTGCAGGTGCTATCGCACTTGGATTCCCGGTAGTTACAAACGAGACAGAGAATATCTTCCGCGTACCGAAGAGCCTTATCGTTCAGGAAGATGTAAGCAAATTCAATGCTACATCCCTGGAAGCACGTGACATCAAGATCAAGATCACAAACATCGATATCCCGGTTGCTTTCGCATCCGCATTCGAAGGTGAGATCATCCGTCGTAAAGACATGCAGGTTGAATTCGATGGTTCCCGTGTTGACTGTGCAGAGCTTGTACAGACCTGTGACGCTTCTGAAGTAGAAGACCACAAGATCACAGTAGTTGGACCGGAAGTAGACGACATGGAACTTGGAAGCAAGAACAGCATCGCATATGTTGTCAAAGTTGCAGGCAAGAACATGCAGCCAGACTTTGAGCCGGTTATCGAGCGTAAATTCCACAACTACATCAACTGCATCGAGGGTGTATACCACACAGGACAGCGTGATATGCAGCGTATCCGTATCAGCATTGATGCATTCAACGCAGGATTCAAGATCAAACATATCGGTGAAGTTCTTTACGCTTCTGTTAAGAACGAATTTGACGCAGTTGTTGACAAATGTGAAGTTGTTATCTATACAGATCCGGCAGAATGTACAAGAGTACGTCATGAAGTTGCTATCCCGATCTTCGACAAACGTGATGAGCGTCTCGACACTCTGACAGATGAGTCTGTAGATGTATACTACAGCTGTATCCTCTGCCAGGCATTCTCTCCAAGCCACGTATGCGTAGTAACACCAGAGAGACTTGGTCTTTGCGGTGCCGTTTCATGGCTGGATGCAAAAGCTACACATCAGCTTGATCCTAACGGACCTTGCCAGGTTATCACCAAAGAGCGTCCGATCGATGAGAACCTTGGTTCTTACGAAGACGTTGATGAAGCAGTTCAGAAATTCTCACAGGGTGCTCTGGAGCACGTTACACTGTACTCCATCATGCAGGATCCTATGACTTCCTGTGGATGCTTCGAATGTATCTGTGGTATCGAGCCATTCTCCAATGGTGTAGTTATCGCTAACCGTGAGTATGCAGGCATGACACCTCTTGGAATGACCTTCCCAGAAATGGCTTCCATGACAGGCGGCGGTGTTCAGACTCCTGGATTCATGGGACATGGAAAACACTTCATCTCCTCTAAGAAATTCATGAAGGCTGAAGGCGGTATCGAACGTATCGTATGGATGCCAAAAGAACTGAAAGAATTCGTAGCAGAACGTCTGAACAAGACAGCTCAGGAACTCTACGGAATCGAAAACTTCACAGACATGATCGGTGATGAGACCGTAGCAGAAGATCCAGAAACACTGGTAGCATTCCTGACAGAAAAGGGACATCCGGCACTTGGAATGGATCCGATGATGTAATCTCCGCAAAGGGAATGAATGCTTGCATTCATTCCCTGGGAGATTAATCTTAAATTGTTTATGGAATGCATTACGTTACAATTTTTGATATTTTTTTAACATAAATAGCCAACTTCCCTTGTAACTGGCGATTTTATGTAGTATAATGCTATTTGCTATTTGAGTTATTAATAATTAAGAGGAGGCTTATGAGAAATGCCGTTTAATCAGAAACCACAGAAATTTAATGCAAAGATTAACGCTGTCACAATCGGAAGCGGAGATAAGACTGTGACAATCGGTGGAGAAAATTCTTTCCCGTTCTACACATTTGATGCACCAACAGAGAACACAGCCAAAATCGGTGTAGAGATCTCTGACCTTGGACTGGATGAATTTTCAGAAGGTGTAAAAGCTTATTATGAAGGAGCTACAACAATGGCTGAGATCGCTCAGAAAGCAGCAGCTATTGAAGGAGCTGATTTTGTTGCTCTGATCCTGGATGGTGGAGACCCGAACGGAGCAAACAAATCTATCGAAGAACTTATCGAGGTTGTTAAAGAAGTGGCTGGCGCTATCGACTGTCCACTTGTTGTAGAAGGATGCAAGAACGTAGAGAAGGATGCGGAACTTCTCCCGAAAGTTGCAGAAGTTCTTCAGGGAAGAAACGCACTTCTTCTTTCCGAAAAAGAAGAAAACTACAAAGCAATCGGTGCAGCAGCAGGTCTTGCTTACAATCAGATCGTTGGTGCTGAATCAGCCGTTGATATCAACCTTGCAAAACAGTTAAACGTTGTTACTACACAGCTTGGTGTTGATGCGAAGAAGATCGTTATGAACATCGGTAGTGCAGCAGCTGGTTACGGATATGAGTACGTAGTTTCTACTATGGACCGTATCAAAGGTGCAGCATTAGGTCAGAGCGACAATATGCTGCAGATGCCTATTATTACTCCAGTATCCGCAGAGACATGGGCAGTAAAAGAAGCTACAGCTTCTGAAGCTGATATGCCTGAATGGGGATCAGCAGACGAGCGTGGAATCGATATGGAAGTTATGACTGCAGCAGCAGACCTTGCTGCTGGTTCTGATGCCGTAATCTTAAGACATCCGGAATCTGTTAAGACAATTTCCAAACTGATCAAAGCACTTGCTTAAGGAATAATAGGAGGAATAAATAGCTATGGCACTGAATGGTATTCAGATTTTTAAATTAACACCAAAGAAAAACTGTAAGGAATGTGGATGTCCGACATGTATGGCTTTCTCTATGAAAGTTGCACAGGGCGCTATGCAGATCGAACAGTGTCCACATATGTCTGACGAAGCACTGGCTTCCCTGTCTGAGGCAACTGCTCCGCCGATGAAGACAATCAAGATCGGAACAGGCGATGCAGAGTTCACTCTCGGAGGAGAGACCGTTCTGTTCAGACATGAAAAAACATTCGTAAGCAAACCAAGATACGCTGTATCTCTTTGCACATGCATGGATGATGCAGAAGTTGATGCGAAGCTTGCAGCAATCCCACATGTAGACTATGACCGTATCGGTGAGAGAATGCATGTAGAACTTGTATACGTAAACTGCAGCGCAGATGCAGATGCTGCCAAATACACAGCACTTGTAGAAAAAGCAAAAGGCCTTGGAAGAACTCTCGTTCTTGGATGTACAGATCCTGAGATCGCTAAAGCTGCTCTTGAAGTATGCAAGGATGGCAAACCGGTTCTTAACGGAGCTAACGCTGACAACTATGAAGCAATGAACGCAGTTGCTACAGAAGCTGGCGTAGTTCTCGGAGTATCCGGAAAAGACTTAAACGAGCTCTATGATACCGTAGCAGCTCTTGAAAAACTTGGCAACAAGAACCTTGTTCTTGACACAACAGGCGCTGACATCAAAGAAACCTTTGCAAACACTGTACAGGTTCGTCGTGCAGCTCTGAAAGACCAGGATAGAACATTCGGATATCCGTCTATCGTAAACCTGGTTAAACTTGCTAAGGGTGACTATCATTTACAGGCAGCACTTGCTTCCGTATTTACAATGAAATATGGTTCCATCATCGTTATGGAGCAGATGACATATGCAGAGGCACTTCCGCTGTTCGGTCTTCGTCAGAACGTTTACACAGACCCGCAGAAGCCGATGAAAGTAGAGCCGGGTATCTACCCACTCAACGGTGCAGACGAGAACTCCCTCGTTGTTACAACCGTAGACTTCGCTCTTACATACTTCGTAGTTTCCGGAGAGCTGGAGCGTTCCGGTGTTCCGCTTAACCTGGTTATCAACGATGCAGGCGGACTTTCCGTACTGACATCCTGGGCTGCAGGTAAATTCTCCAGCACCAGCATTTCTGAGTACATTAAAGAAGAAGTTGAGCCGAAGGTTAAATGCCGTAAGCTCGTTATCCCTGGTAAAGTAGCAGTCCTCAAGGGCGACCTTGAAGCTAAACTTCCGGGATGGGAGATCATCGTAGGACCTAGAGAAGCAGTACAGCTTGTAAAATTCTTAAAGGATATGCAGGCATAATTGCCGCATAAAAATAAAATAATGTTCAGGGAGTGAACCTCCCTGAAACATAAAAATGAAAAGGAGATTCAGGGTATGGCAAAATTTGTTACAATTGGAGAGAGACTTTCCACAACAGCACCAGCAGTAAATAAAGCATTCACAGAGAGAGATCCTGAGCCGATCCTCAAGAGAGCAAAACAGCAGCTTGACGCAGGTGCTACATATCTTGATGTAAACATCGGACCAGCTGAGAACGATGGACCGGAACTGATGAAATGGGCTGTAGAACTTCTGCAGGGCAACTTCGACAATGTTCCGCTGGCACTGGATACTTCCAACGTTGCAGCTATCGAAGCTGGTATCTCCGTATACAACCGTTCCAAAGGAAAACCGATCGTAAACTCCGCTGACGCAGCTGGAAGAATCGGATACGTTGATGTTGCAGCAGCTAACGATGCAATCGTTATCGCACTTTGCAACGGCGAAGGAATCGCAAAAGACAATGACGAACGTATGATGTACATGCAGACTCTGATGGAGAGAGGTATGGAGCATGGTATGGACGTTGAGAACGACATGTGGTTTGACCCGTTATTCCTGGTTATCAAAGGAATGCAGGACAAACAGATGGAAGTTCTTGAATTCATCAAAATGATCTCTGATATGGGAATGAAGAGCACCGGTGGTCTTTCCAATAACTCCAACGGTATGCCGAAACACATCCGTCCGATCATGGACTCCGCTATGGTAGCTATGGCTATGATGCAGGGACTTACATCCGCAATCGTTAACCCTAACGACCTGCGTCTGATGGAAACAATCAAATCCTGCGATATCATTAAGAACAACTACCTGTACGCAGATTCCTATCTGGAAATCTAATCAGTCTGACTTTTTTACGGCTGTAGACAAAAAAAGGCTGGAGGCTTCGCGGCCTCTGGCTTTTTTTATCAATTCAGTCAGGTCTGACTCCCAGTGCCACAGGTGAAAAACAAAAATTCACAAGGCGAGAAAGGTGGTTACCGCATGTTTAAGGTGACATTTGCATTTGAAGATGGCAGTAAGGTAGAAGCATTTGCCAATGCGGGGGATAATTTACTCGAAGTTGCACGTGGCGCAAACGTGGCAATCGACGCTCCATGTTCCGGAAATGGAGCCTGCGGAAAATGTCGGGTACAGTTAAAAGGCGGAGAAGTGGACTCCAAGAAGACACTTCATATTTCTGATGAGGAATTTGAAAAAGGCTGGCGTCTTGCCTGCATGAGCAAGATCAGTGCCGACGTGGAGGTACTGGTGCCGGATATCGCATCTGCATACAAGAGCAGAATGAAAGTGGCAGATTTAAGTTCCAAAGAAGAAATTGCAATTTTTGAAAAAGCAAAATCTCAGATCGAAGAAACCGGAATCCAGTTCAGAAACAGCTTGGAAGTTGTGGAACTTCAGATGGCAGAACCATCTCTGGATGATACTATGCCGGATGTTGAGAGACTGACAAGGGCACTTCGGAAATTTATGAACCTTAACCGGATCAGAGTTCCGTATGCTGTTCTCCGTAAGCTTCCGGATGTACTTCGTGCGAGCAAGTTTTCTGTCAAATGTGTTGTTCGCGTGACACCGAATGACATGTTTGTATATGACATCTTTGACAGCAAAGAAGATGTTATCATGGGCGGTCTGGCAGTGGATATCGGTACAACGACCGTTTCTGCTGTGATCATCAATATGGCGACAGGCGAGATCCTTGCCAAGAGTTCTTCCGGAAACGGACAGATCCGTTATGGCGCGGATGTCATCAACCGTATCATTGAGACGACAAAACCAGGTGGAATCAAGAAATTACAGGATGCCGTGATCAAAGAGACGATCAATCCGATGATCCATGAGATGTGCAGAAGCATCCATCTTCCGGAAAATCAGATCTATCGTATGTGCGTGGCTTCTAATACGACGATGAACCATCTGTTTGCTGGGATCAATGCAGACTATCTTCGTACAGAGCCATACATCCCGGCATTCTTTAAGACAAACTCCATGTTTGCATCTGATGTAGGCATCGAGATCAACAAAGATGCACACATCATCATGGCTCCGAATATCGGAAGCTATGTAGGTGGAGATATCACGGCAGGCGCTCTGGTAAGTATGATCTGGAACAGACCGGAATTTTCTCTGTTCATCGACCTTGGTACCAACGGAGAGCTTGTATTTGGTAACTCTGACTTCATGATGAGCTGTGCATGCTCTGCAGGTCCAGCCTTTGAGGGTGGAGATATCAGCTGTGGTATGCGTGCGACAGACGGTGCGATCGAGGCATGTACCATTGACAAGGAAACTATGGAACCTACATACAAGATCGTTGGTGAACCGGGAACCAAACCGGTCGGTCTTTGCGGTTCCGGTATCATAGATGTGATTAGTGAGCTTTATATGACAGGAATCATCAATCCGAAGGGCAAATTTGTCCGCGAAGGCAAGAGGATCCGTCATGACCATTATGGAATGGGAAGCTATGTGATCGCGTTTGAGGAAGAAGCTGGTTCTTCCAAGGATGTAGAGATCACAGAAGTCGACATTGACAACTTTATCCGTGCGAAGGGAGCAATCTTCTCAGCGATCAGAACGATGCTTTCTTCTCTGGATTTCGATGTGTCAATGATCGATGATGTTTATGTTGCAGGCGGTATCGGAAGTGGTATCAATATGCAGAATGCAGTCAATATCGGAATGTTCCCGGATGTTCCGCTGGAGAAATTCCACTACATCGGAAACTCTTCCCTGACTGGTGCATACCTGATGCTTTATTCCACAGAAGCCGAAAAGAAAACATATGATCTTGCAGCCAATATGACTTATATGGAACTTTCAACAGTTCCGACTTACATGGATGAATTCGTGGGAGCATGCTTTATCCCACATACCGATGCATCCATGTTCCCAAACGTTCATCAGAGATAGAATCGTGAAACTGCGTAACAGCGAAGCAATTCGTGGAGATGATAATACTTAAAATTTAAGAGGTGAATTATGAGTTCTGATGTAAAAACAATATTTGATCCGGCAGAGATGGAATCTGTGGGAGAGAAACTGGGATATGGAAAAGACAGCAAAGAGCGTCTCCCGTGGGAACATTATCTGAGCCAGTATCAGGAGGCTGATCCGAAGGAAATCGCCGAGAGACTTGGCATTTCCTACAATGAGGAAGAGAAATCTTTTACTCTGAAATTCCTCGGAACGACGTATCAGATTTCCTGGCCGGATTTTCAGGTTAGCCACGAGGCAGACGATATGGGATTTTACCCGCTGGAAACCATGGTTTATGCCAGAACTCTGACGATTCGCTTTCTGCTGAACGGTGCCGCATCTACCGGCACCGGCAAATTCAAAACTTATCGCGAAATGCCGTGGGGAGAAGTCTACCTGAGACAGTTTGATGGAAGATGCATTAAACGACTGGCTTTTTCCTACGGAAACCGCATCAAAGATTTTCAGGCGATCATGGAACACATCCACTGTGTTCCGGTAGAGCACGGTGACATTGCTTATCAGCTTGAGATCTTTCCGGGATACCTGGTGCAGATGATCCTGTGGGAGGGAGACGATGAATTTCCACCGTCCTCACAGATCCTCTTCTCCGACAATTTCCCGGTATCCTTCCAGGCAGAAGACATGGCTGTTATGGGAGATGTGATCATCGGATCACTGAAAGCTTTTGCAAAAGCAATCTGAGATTTTTATCATGTCAAACCTCTGATACAAAAAAGGGGAAAACCCTCTAGTTATAAATAAAACTAAAATAAAACGCGGGAGGTAACATTATGGGATTCAAAAGTGACATCGAAATCGCA
>NZ_JBBMEI010000077.1:0-15337 GCF_040096655.1 Blautia intestinihominis
GGACGTATCTGGATTCTGGTGTCCAGCAATTCTGTATACTGTTCAGGTTCAGGACGAAATTTTTCTTCCCGGAAAGCAGCGGCGTCTTTTTTAAGCTGCTTTTTAAGGGAGATGTCCTGAGAATCCAGGATATCAAGATTGCTATTCATCTGGTCATATTTTTTGGATAGATTCGTCATATCTTTATCAGTGGAGCATTGTGCCTGGAAGATTAGTTGCTCTTTCCTTGATTTCAGTTCTTCAATTTCTTCCGTAACAGTGGTAAGCTGCTGATTCAATTTTATATGCTGGATGGGATTCAAAATACTGGTTTTCTCTTTTTCTACATTCAGCTCTTTCCGTTCTGTAACTTTAGCTTTGAGTTTCTTTTTAACGGTGTTGTATTTATTCAGTATTGGATTAAAATGATTCATCCAATCATGAATTACTTCTTTTTGCATCTCATTATGAAGTAAATGATATTGTGTAAAAATCATATGATTTCGGATAGTTTCCATTGTTTCTGCAATTACAGGAATAGAATTTTTGACAGCTTGAGCCAGTTTCTCTACCTGAGCTTTTAATTCCCGGAGCATTTGGTTATCTGCACGAATCTGGCGGTTGATTTCACAGCGGTCAGCTATCATTCCTTTCTTTTCCATGTTTTGAGCAATATAGCCTTCGTGGATGGTCGGCTGTTCGGTGATTCCCTGATCTGCAAAGCTGCGGTGATCAATGGATGCATTTATCTGATTGTGGGCAAGCATTTCATTTACAGTATCTGCCCAGTTTGCTCTCCAGATACAGAGTTGCTCATCACTGTTCCATTGTTCAGAAATGGGATTCTGTCTGCCATAGCGGCTGCTTTTTGGATGCTTGTCGATGCGGTCATAGCCTTTTTCCTGTGCGACAGATGCGGTCATATAAACTTTCTTTTTCCCAACTTTATATCTGTATGCTTTTCCCAGCCATCTTTTTGAGCAGCTTTGAATTCAGTAGCTGTAAATCCTTTTTCTTCTCCATTTTTTATGCAGAGATATTCTTTTTCTGTTTTATACTGCCATGTTCCGTTTTCGTTCAGTGGACGGACGGTAAGCAGAATGTGTGCATGAGGATTGTGTCCATCCGTATCGTGAATAGCAAAGTCAGCGCACATGCCCATATCTACAAAGTTCTTTTGAATAAAATCTTTTAGAAGAGAAATATTACTGTCCTTATCTAATTCAACGGGAAGTGCGACAACAAATTCCCTTGCCAGTCGGCTGTCTTTTGTTTTTTCTGCAGCTTCCACAGCATTCCAGAGTTGTTCACGGTCTTTCCATTCTGGTGAAGCCATCGGTGGAAGCAATACTTCCTGATAAATGAGTCCATGCTTTCTGGTGTAATCATGCTGGATGCCATCGTAATCATTGTACATCCGGCTGCAGCTCATATAAGCAGAAGCTGCGACAGCGGAACGTCCGGAACCACGGCTGACAACTTTGGCTTGCATATGATAAATTGCCATATCTGGCACCTCCTTTCGATGTTGCCTGCAACAGCGGAAAAGCCCTCGGCAGAGCGCACGAGCCCCGTAGGGGATACCACCGCCCGATTTATCGGGTGGTGAGTAAGTGCGCCCTTCGGGAGTAGAACTTGTGCGTTTACATTCCTCGTAGCCGGATTATCAGCTCCCGTTTCAGGGAATCCAAATCCATTTCTTTAATATGGGGAACAATACTTTCCAAAATGGCTCCTTCCTGGACTAATCGGTGTGTTCTGGCATCACGTTCTTTTTTGCGATTTCTTGCTTCGGCTTCTTCTTGGCGGTGTCTTGCCTGTAAAAGTGCTTTTTCTTCCGGTGTCATGATTTTTTTATCTGCCATATCTGGCACCTCCTTTTTATGCCCGTATCCGGGCAGTATTGGTTTTAAAATCTTATGGTTTGGTACTATAGTTTCGGATAACTGACAGTGGCATGTTTCTGGTGATAAATAAGGAAAGAAAGTAGTACCACTGTCAGTGAAGAATAATTATCGTGTTATGCTTCTTTGCTTCAGTTCTGGTTCGGAGCATGATTGTTTAACAGAATTCTTTTTGCCTGTTTTAAATTAGCTGTTGCATTGTCCTGACGAATATTCCGGTTATTGATACGGACAGGAATACATCTCTTCAGAATACGGTCATAAATTCGTTTGTGTGCGATATCAGCGGCGTTATTCAGCTCTGATAAAGTGAGATTGGTCGTTATGATCAGGGGCTTTTTACTGCGGTAACGACTGTCGATCACATTGAATACCTGTTCCAGTGCAAAGTCAGAGTTCCGCTCAATTCCGAGATCATCAATAATCAGAAGACTGTAGCGGTTTAAGCTGTTGATGAACTGGTTTCTGTCTTCAAAATGCATTCCGGTAAGGGTATTTAGAATTCGGGAAAAGTTGGTCATCAGTACAGGAACGCCTTTTTCCAGCAGGGCATTGGCAATGCAGCCTGCAAAAAAAGATTTTCCAGTACCGACATCACCCCAGATGAGAAGTCCGGAGGCGTTTGCTTTCATCTCTTCCCAGTTGCTTACATAATTGTGTGCCAGTTTTATTTCCGGATTGATGCCGTTATCCCTGGCAAAAGTGTAGTCATAGAGTGCTTTGTCCTGTAAGCCGCTGGTTTTAAGATGCTCTATTTCCATTTGTTTTTCATGAAGTTTTCTCTGGGTTTCTTCCTGCTCAAAGATTTCCTGCTGGCATTTACAGCGGATGGAAGGAATAAGAACCTTTCCCTGTAATTCATGCCGGCATTGTCTTGGCGTATTGCATTTGGAACAGTAGATCAGGTGGTCTGTTTCGTTAAAATATTCATCAGGCTGAAGCTCTCTGTTTGGTGCTATAGCGGTTGCTTTTTCTGTAAATCTTGTCATAGTGTTTCGTATTCCTCACTTTCGTAATTTCTTTGCCGGGAAGCAGGATGATCCTGTCTTGCCCAACTGATGATGGTAGCTGCATGGTTCTGATATTGCTTTCCGGTAGAAGCCATATAACCGGATAAGCGTTCAATATAATCCTTCCAGTCAGGGATTGTCTGCTGGATATCTTCAAGCTCTTTTTCTGACAGAAAAACATTTTGAAATTTTCCATAGGGTGAGAGTGGCTCCTTACTCCCTCTTATTGCTAAATTGTTCTTTTTTATCTCTTTCTTATTACCAGACAGTTTTCTGTCTGTATCAGGGAAAGAATCCTGTCTGTCAATAGGACAGTTTTCTGTCTGTCTTAGGGAAAGAAATCTGTCTGTATAGTGGATGGTTTCTTTTGGGAGTTTTACATAAATTCGATTGGGCTGTCCGGGTCCCTGCCGTTTTCGGAAGATAAGCTCCTGTTTTTCCAGTACTGCCAGAGCAGTTTTAATCGTCATCTGGCTTTTGTGGAGAACTTCTGCCAGTGCTTCAATTATAAAGTAAATGAACACATGACCATCGATATCTGACCAGCCCTCATTTTTCTGGGAAAGCCTTGCCCGGTCGAGCAGGATAATATAAAGCATTTTGGCAGTTTCGTTTATTTCCATGTCCAGAAGGAAACGGGGAAACATCATATAAGATGGCAGGTTGGTGTCTGCTGTCAGAAAGTCCGTCATGTGTTCACCTCCAATCAGTTATTCTCCAAGAAAATCCCAGTCTACATCATTATCCGGCTGTGAATTTTCAGGTGTTGGAAAGGACGCCCTGATTTGGGGCTCCCTTTGCGCCATGCCTACAGTCAGTCCGGAAAGAAAAAGTGGCAATTCCTGTTTCAGACTGTTTTCCACTGCATCTACAATCTGTTTCACAAAAAGTTCTTCCCGTTCTCTTGTTTCCAGATAAGGATCAGCCTGTGTGCGGTAGTAGCGGTCAAAATAATCTACCAGTGCAAGAGAGATTACCTGACTGTAAGATTTAAAATCCTGCCTGTCCATCGTCTGTAAATATTCCCAGGCTCTCCGCTGTTGTTCTTTGTCCAGATTAAAGCGCAGGTTTGTGTTGCGGATATTGTTCTGCATGGTTTATCCCCTCCTTTTCAGGCTCATATAAGCCAGAGATTCGTAACCTTTGGCAGTGGCGCAGATGTCATCAATGATGGTGACTCGTGATTTGTCATACGTTCCGAAGTTACGGATCAGGCATCCACCGCCGCCAACCACATACAGGCGCATTAGGTCAGGATTATATTCATATTTGCGGAGCGTGGAAAAAAGTTCTGCCACATACTGTCTGGCAATAGAACTGATACAATCCAGATATGGTGCTGAAATGTCAGCTGTTCCAAACCGCAGAATCTGTTCTACTGTGGATTCTTCAATTTTCACTCCGAATTTGTCCAGAACAGCGTTCTTTGCGGCAATCATGCACTGGTTTACACCAAGTTTTTCTGTCCAGCATCGGCTTTCTTGCGCTTTCTTATTGTTAATATACAGAATGTTCATGGTTCCGTTTCCGATATCTGCAAGGAGATTAGTTCCCTTGAAATTTCCAAGGTGGTTTACAATAGCCGGATATCCCTGTGGGTAAAGGCTACATCCCGCAAAGTGGAGATGATATTCTTTGCCGTTGAAACGGTAATGGACTTCTGGATTCTGGAGCAGATAGGAACGAAAAGCTTCTCTTTGATTTCTGATCCATGTCAGAGGAAGTCCGGCAGCCAGATGAACATCTGCTTCACGGATGGAAAAGACATTCAGTTCCCTTGCAATAGCCATTAGCGTCAGAAGATAATATTCTTCGTCCATAGCTTTATCCGGGATAAATTCTTTGTGTCCTTCGCCAATCCGGTAGTAAATGCCGTTATATTCCAGGATATTTCCAGTGAAGATTGGTTCTGTTTCATAGGCTTTGATTCCGGTTGGCGTGACGGTGTTTGCTGTTTTCATATTGCCATAGCCATGATCTACAGCGATGATTTTTGTGTTTTTGAGTTCTCGCATAAAAAATACCTCCGTTTTCGTATTGATTGATTCAGCAGGTCATACCGGTGTGGTACTGCTTTGCTGTGAGATAAGCATACGAAAATCGGAGGTAAAAGACATTGAGTGGAAATTGAGCTGGAATTGAGAAAAAAGATATATTGTGCGTACATTCTTCATGTACTCTTGTTGTGATTTCATTGTTTTTTATCGTATAATATGGATACTGGAGGTGGTTTGGATGAAATACAAGATTTTAGTTGTCGATGATGATAAAGAATTGGTGAAAATGCTTTGTAGTTATTTTAATATGAAACAATATGAAACCATTACGGCTACAGACGGAATGGAAGCATTAAATAAAATAAAAATGAAACCGGATATTATTTTGTTGGATATCAATATGCCACGCATGGATGGGATTGAAGTATGTCGTCTGATACGCAGTAAAGTGTTATGCCCGATTTTGTTTCTAACAGCAAGAGTTGATGAAGATGATAAAATTAATGGGTTGCTTTCGGGTGGGGATGACTATATTACGAAACCATTTAGTCTTCGGGAGTTGGAAGCAAGGATTGTCACAAACATAAAGAGAGAAGAAAGGCATCAACAAAAAACGGAATACCGTTTCATGGATGAAATGCTGATTGATTATTCTGAAAAAATAGTAGCTATAGCCGGACACAGGATGGAGTTCACAAAAATTGAATATCAGATTATTGAATTCTTATCCATGCATCCAGGGCAGGTGTTTGATAAAGAACGTATATATGCACAAGTCTGTGGATATGATGCGGAAGGGGACAGTAGAACGATAACGGAATTAGTACGGCGTATAAGGAAAAAAATAGCGGATTATTCAGAAAAAGAATACATAGAAACTGTATGGGGGATTGGATACCGATGGAAAAAATAAGAAACTTGTCACTGAAAAAAACAATTCTGCTTTATTTTGTGATCAGCTTAACGGCAGCATTTCTGTTATCTGGATTTACAGTTCATTTTGCAGGAAATATGCAGAATAAAATATGGGAAAAATATATTGATTATGCAGATTATACGGACGTGTTTCAGCAATATGGAAAGAAATACGAGATTGAGATATCAAGACCTAATCAATCGCAGATGAATCGTTTGGACTATCATCTTTCGGAAATGTGTGACTTTATGGAAACATATTCGATACTGATTTTTTCGATTGTTGGGAGTGTTGTTGCGGTATTCTTTTTTTGTAAAAATAAGTTAAAGACACCTCTACAGGAACTAAAAGATGCCTCACAAATGATTGCAGATAATGAACTGGATTTTCATGTGTCCTATGAAAATAAAGATGAGATGGGAACTTTGTGTAAAGAATTTGAAATGATGCGAAGTGATTTAGCAGATAACAACAGAAAGATGTGGCGAATGATTGATGACGAGAAGGCTTTGCGGAATGCAATTGCACATGATATACGTTCTCCACTTTCCATATTGCGTGGGTATCAGGAAATGCTCTTAGAGTTTGTTTCTGCCGAGAGTATAAAAACAGAGGATGTTATTGATATCTTACAAACAGGCATGTATCAGATTGACCGTATAGAGCATTTCACGGAAAACATGAGAAAAATGTCCCATTTAGAACAGAGGGAACTGCAATGCTCAGAGATAGAGTTATCGGAACTGGCAAAAAAGATTGAGGCAGAAGCTGCCATGCTGTCCAAGAAGGAAAGTAAATTATGTAAGGTAGAAAGAGTGCAGGAACAAAACATTGTAAAAGTGGATGAGGAACTTGTCATGGAAGTGACAGACAACTTACTGGAAAATGCGGTTCGATATGCACAAAAAAGTATTGCTTTGCAGATAAAGAAAAAGGATGGTTTTCTTATAATTTCTGTTGAAGATGATGGAATAGGATTTGTGGATACTGAGGAAAAAGTAACAGAGCCATTTTATCATAAGAATCCACAAGATGATTTAAAGCATTTTGGCCTCGGTATGTATATTTCTCGTATTTTCTGTGAAAAGCATGGAGGAAATTTGAAAATATATAATGCCAGACAAGGCGGTGCTCATGTAGAAGCTCTTTTCAAAGCTGAATAAAAATACTTTATAAGGCTGAAATCACAAATAAAGTGGTTTTAGTCTTTTTTGTTGTGAATTTATTGAGAATTGATTTGTATGATGTTGTTAAAGAAATAAAGAAAGGAAGAGATACAATGAAAACAATCATAAAAAGAAGTATACTTGATTATTTAAAGAACCCTGTTTTGTGGATTGGCTTGATTATTATAGTTGCCAGTATGTATCAATGTCTGTCATCGTATTTGCAAATTCATTATATCAAACAGAATGAACAGATCACACAAAATGACGTAGCATTGGAAGATGCTGATGTCATGGATGGGTACATTCCCACATCTGATGATAAAGAAAGAAGAAGGGAGTGGGAAGATACGATCAAAGAGACGTTAATGGACACCTCCAAAAATGGTTTTGGATTTAGCAGGCAGGAAGCAGATCATGTAATGAAAGAAATTCAGAATATGGATGTAAAGACTGCTTCTGAGTTTTTGGAATCCCAATATGGCTATTATAATGCAATATATGCTTATGAGGACCTTGAAATTCATAAGGGGACAGCAGAAGAAATCAATCATTATATCGAGCGGAAATTATCCGAACATTCATTTTCCTGGTACTTTGCCAAAAAATTTACGGATTTTGCAGGATTGCATATGGCCTTTTTTGCAACAGTCTTGCTATCATTTTTATTTATTCAGGATACACGAAAAAGTACCTATGAATTATTACATACAAAGCCTGTTACGGCAATCCAATATATATGTGGGAAAGTAATAAGCGGATTCATTAGTATGCTGGGAGTATTAGTGATTTTGAATGTTATATTCTTTATGCTGTGTTTGAAAACGTCTTTAGAATCGGGCTTTCCAGTAACACCAATTGATTTTTGCGTGAATTCTCTGATCTATATTGTTCCGAATCTTTTGATGATATGTTGTGTCTATACAATTACAGCATTAATATTTAAAAATCCGCTTCCGGCAGCACCAATCTTGTTTTTACACATTATATATTCAAATATGCTGACCATGAAGAATGATATTTATTATATGAGACCGTTCTCTATTATGGTGCGATTCCCTGGCAGGTTTTTTGAAACACATGCAGCTAAAATGTCAAACATAAATCAGATTATTCTTGTAATTTCATCAGTTATATTAGTATGTATTTCTGTTACAATCTGGAAAAGGAGGAGGGTTCATTGAAAACGGAACTCAAAAACTGCCTGTCGTTATATAAGATTTTTTATTCATGTGCATTTATACTGATATTGTGTGTTATTCATCCGATTATATACTATGAAGAAATCGGTTCAGCAATTCAGTCTCCAATAGCATTTTTAACAATTATTTTTTGTAGTGACACATATTTGATGGAAGTAAAAAGTAAGCGTGCCGATGTATTTCATTTGTATGATCAAAAAAAGCAGTTAAAAGTAATATCGCAGAGAGTGGGCGTTCAAATATTATATTTATTAATACTTTCTTGTGTTGGATATGTTTTGTTTTACTGGCAAAAACCGGGCAGTGTAAACGAAGGCATTTCGGGTATTCAGATATTTCTTTTATATTTCATTGCAATGTTTGGAACTATCTGGCTTTGGAGTATATGCTCTGTGATTTTGTGTACATTGCTTCGAAATATGTGGGCAGGTATTGGATGTTTATTTGGAATTGTCATTGGACTTATATCAAAAGCGGGAAGTTCATTTTTCGGAAATCTGGGATTGTTTTCTTTCAGCTTTTGTGAACCTACTCAATTAATGTCCGAGAGTTGGATTTATGGAACGCTTGTGTCTTTTATAGCGGGGCTGTTTTTATTTGCAGTATTACCAATGACTTTAAAGAAAAGAGGATAGATTATGAGTATTAGAATAAATGATTTAACAGTTAGATTTAAAAATGGTGTAGTTGCAGTAAATAAGGCATCTCTTGAAATACCTAAGGGAATTTACGGACTTTTGGGTGAGAATGGTGCCGGAAAAACCACTTTGATGAGGGTTCTTACAACTGTTTTAAAACAAACGGAAGGAATGGTTTCCCTTGATGGAATTCTGTATAACGAGGGAAATTATGAGAAAATACAGAAAAAGATTGGTTATCTTCCACAGGAAATCGACTTATATCCGAATCTTACGGTGAAAGAATGTCTTGTATATATGGGGGGACTGTCAGGAGTAGCCAGAAATGACCTCGAACAAAGAATTACCTATTATCTGGAAAAGACTTCTCTTACAGAGCATCAGAATAAAAAAATGCGGCAATTATCTGGTGGTATGAAGAGACGTGTCGGACTCATACAGGCACTTCTTAATAATCCGGATTTTTTGATTATTGATGAACCAACAACTGGGTTAGATCCGGAAGAAAGAATTAGGATCCGCAATCTTCTGGTTGATTTTTCAAAGGATAGAACTGTGCTGTTTTCCACTCATGTAGTAGAAGATTTAGCAGCAACCTGTACACAGCTTGCCATTATGAAAAAAGGGAATTTTTTATATTCCGGAAGCGTGAGTGGATTGCTGGAAAATGCAAAGGGCTGTGTTTGGAATTGTACGGTACAAAATGCAGAAGAAGCCCGTTTGTTAGAAGCCAATTATTCTATTTCATCTAAGCAGTATGTAGAAAATGGAATTCATATGAAAATATTAAGCAAAGAAAAGCCAAATGAGAAGTGTGTCCCGGATAATGATATCACTTTGGAAGATGCGTATATTTATTTGACGAATAGTTGAATATAACGGCGGGCAAGTTGCCCGCCGTAAATTGTACTTATTTTGTTAAAAGACCGGATAGATTTTTTCCAATGCAAAATCCAATCTGTGGATATAACTCCTGAATTTCCTGATATTTTGCTTCAATCATTTCAGGCTCATCAGCCCAGATCTTTTCATATATTTTGAAAGCTTTTTTAAAATGTGTTTTGGCTTGCGGAAGATTGGCAGTCATCAGATAAATGGTTCCAAGGGTTTCCTGTACTTTGGCATAATCCAGACAGTCATCGGAATGGTATTCCTTGATGATGCCGGATAATTTTTGCAATTCGGAGATGCCTCTTTCGGGTTCCTGCTGTTCTGTCAGGAACATTGCATAATTGGCAATCTGAGGTATGCTGTCATTTATATGAAGCAGGTTAAATTGGTCAAGCAGTGAGATACTTTTTTCCATGTGTTCTCTTGCAAGATCGGGATGACCGTTCATACGATAAAGTCCACCGAGATTGGCATGAAGGTTGGAAACAAGGCGAGCATTGTCGGCAGTGATATTTTCTATCTGGGCAAGTGCATCCTTTTCCAGTTTTATTGCTTTTTCAGGTTTGGTTTCAAGAGTTGCCTGAAAATCTAGTAATAATGCCCGGTCAGAGTCGGTTCCAATGTTTTTTGTCTTTAACAGCCCCGTCAGTTCCTGAATGATTCCATTCATACCTTTGTAGTAGTTATAGTTATCCATGTATGGAAATGCATTTTCCAGAAAAAGCCGATACTTTGGTATATCATCCTTTTCAATCAATACTATGATATTTCCGATTGTTTGAAATAGCTTTTTGTAATAATCTACTTCCATTCCATGCATTAAACATATTTTCTGTAAAGAATCCAGTAATATGTGGCAGCGAGTTACAGATGGTTTTGTCTCTGAAAGGGTGATTTCCTGAATCATCGGATGCAGAGAGATAGTGCGACGTGTTGTTGTCTGAACGAAACCAGTCTCAATTAAATCGTTGATCTCATTTAGTGTGGGCAATTCCAGCCATTTGGCAAATATACGGGCAGAAATACCGGTGGAAGGAAGAAAGCACATATTACACATGATATCCTGCTGTTTAAGAGATAAAGTGTATAACGAAAACAGCGTATGGATATGACTGTAATAGGTGGCTTTGCTGCTTTGTCCATCTTTGATTATTTTAATTTTATCTTTGTTATGGAAAGATGCTTTTTCCACCTGAAGTCTTGTTAATAACTGGTCTGGAGTTGAGATTCCATTTTCCAGAAGTTTTGCTGCCAGTTCCACGGCAAAAGTATGAGAGTGAACAGTTTCGATGATCTTTTCAACTGTTGGCCGGTACGTGTCTGCCTCTGAATAAAATACTGATGCCAGCTGGAAGAGAGCGTTCATATCCTCTATTTCTTTTAATGGCAGAGTACAGTATTCATCCAGTTTGCTTCTGGTTGTAAACAAAATCTGACAGCGATATTTTAATACTACTGACAGAAAGCTGTCCTGTGTGGCAGTGACATTAAAATTATCTATGATA
This sequence comes from Blautia intestinihominis, assembly GCF_040096655.1. Taxonomy (NCBI): domain Bacteria; kingdom Bacillati; phylum Bacillota; class Clostridia; order Lachnospirales; family Lachnospiraceae; genus Blautia; species Blautia intestinihominis. The sequence continues at coordinate 11,209 of NZ_JBBMEI010000077.1, forward strand.
AGCAGAGTATCAGATTTCAGGGAACGCAGAAAACGGTTATGTCTTTGAAACCGTTCCTGGTCAGTGCTTTCCGGCGGATCGTCAATAAAATCCATGTCAGTAATATCCTGATGAAGATTGCCGGTATATTCTACATAAAGGATATTGGTGTATTGCTTTATGTACCGCTTTGCGTAGGCTTTGGCAAGTTCACTTTTTCCGATTCCAGCAATTCCGCAAAGAAAAACATGACGGTTTTCCTCAAGCATGGTATATAATTCTTCCAGTTCTTTATCTCTTCCGATAAAATGACGGCATGGTTTCGGAACCTCACTGTCCATAATATAATCCAGCACAATGGGGGATAAAGCTCCTCCGGCGAGTAGCTTCTGATTTTTGGTATTACGTTTGATGAATTGGCGTTCCATGCCAAAAGAAATCAGTTTTGCAAGAAACAGCAGTCTTGAACTGGCTGGTTTATATAAGGGAGTCAGATTTTTCTTTTTCGCATCTGAGATGCTGTCATCCTGAATGAATAAAGTGTAAATATCTTGTATAGCCATATTACAGTCAGACATCAGTGGAAGAAGATTCTGGTGGATGGTATGGGCTAACTTTTCCTGATTGGATGGCTTGGAATAGTAAGCGGATATTTTAGGACTGATTTTAGCCTGACCAGTCATCCAGCGGCAAACCAGACCGTTATCCATTGAAAAATCCTGATTTGCCGGATCATCCATAAAATCTTCAAATAATTCGTATAAAAAATCAGGCTGACTCATTTGATTACTTTCGCTGATATGATTTTTTAAGCAAGTGCTAATAGAAGAAAAATCGCATCGATTCAATAGAAATTCCCCTTTCGTAGTTAAGATTGAGTATATCCATCATAACACGAACATACATTCGATTCAAGAAAATGCGGATATTTTTAAAGTGATTGTGTCAATTTACAATCAATTTCTATTCAATGTGGTTTTCAGGCAGGTTCTGTAAAATAAGCTCAGAACAAACAATAACGGGAGGAGCTTATGCAACAGAATATTGAATTTGAGCGGTGCATTGATTTTCTGGTACGGATGATTGATAAGTACGGCGAAGAAGTCCTCCGGGAGTTGGAGGAAGCAAAACAGAATAAAGAAGAAAAAGAAGCGGCAGTTTCCTGAAATACAAAATGTAAATCAGACTGTCGCTTTTTTGTGAAATTATTCGGTTGCGTTATCTTTTACTTCTGCAAGCATAATCTGCTCTAGTCGGTCAATATCTGGAAATACCACTTTTTTGCCTCTGGAATGAAGTTGACGAATTTTTTTCATACGTGTTGTTACTTCCCTGTGAATGGAATGCTTAACAGGAACCGGATTATTATTTCGAGTATGTATATGGTCAAGATAGTACTCTCTGATTGGAAACATATTCTGGAGAAGAAAAGCAGCTTCTTTTCCATCAAATTCACCTAAAACAATCGTTAGGCACTTTCCGTATTTAGCCACCTGTTTATCGTGTATTGCTTTAAACTTTTCTACACGAGAACTGAGTGGAACCATCCATAACAGAGAAGTTTTATTGTCACGCAGACAGTAAAAAGTAGGACGGTATATACCGCCCTCTTTGTTCTGCATTAAGTTGGAATCCTGTACTTTTTCAAAGTATTCATCTTTAATATGGTAAACGTATCCTTCTTGATATATCATGTTTATCACCTATAAAATAAGCCCTGCCATGCGGCAGGGCCGAAATTTTCGAGCCGGACATTTATTAGACGCTTCCGGTGAGCGAACAATATTTTCGAGCCGATCACTTATAAGCCGCCAACGGTGGGCGAACAATATTTTCGATGACAGAAATCCTGTCTCTATCATTATTATATGGTTGTAACGAAAATATGTCAATAAAAAATGAAAAGAAGTATTGAAAATAGTTGGAACAAGTACTAAAATAAAGTTGGGACAAATATACGCATTGCAATTACTGCGGAGTAAGGGAGGTATATGAAATGATGGTTGATATGAAAGGATTTGTAGAATATGAAGATAAACAGTATCCGTTTTCATTTTCTGATTCAACGTTGAATTTATATCCTGATAAATTTGATTCAAAATCAATAGAAGAATGGTTTGCTCCATATGAACGAGGAGAAGTTATTGAAAATATACAATTGCATGGAATTACGGCAAATAGGAAAAATGTAATATTTGAGGTGTCTGAACAATATTCTGATCAAGAAGGATTTTTATCATTTGATGTGTATTCTATTTTTGAATATGATTCAGCACGTTATCAGCCTTATATTGAGGATGGAAAACATAAATATAACGTAAAGAAAACAAAAATTAGAGGTATAAAGTTGTCTGGAGTAGACGTAGATGTATTTTATCCGCCTGAGAATGCATATTTTATAGAAACTTCCAAAAAGCAAGACATTGTAACTAAGGTAGGCGTAAAAAGGATTGTTGAAACTCCATTGGGACTAATAGAATGGAATGGGGTGAAAATTGAACTTACAGCACAATATAAAGTAAAACAGTCTTTTTCACCTGAACCACTTCATAGCACAAGTGAAATTATTGCTTCATTCTCGGAAGACGTATCATTCGATTTTGCAAAAGAAATATATTTAGGTATTTATCAAGTGTTTAGATATGTAATGAGACGAAATAATATTGTTTTTAATAACATTGAAATTTTTGATATTAATGAAAAAAATGTCCGAGATATATTTGGAAAATTTTATGATTTAAAAATGGTTCATGAAAAAGAAAATAGTTCGAAAATAAAGCGAAGAGTTCTTTCGTATGATTATATTGGAGAAAAGCTCGGGGAATTACTTAAGGCTTTTCTTGAAGGAATCATTTATATAGATCATTTGCCAGATAGTATTGATAAAACAAATAAATTTGGACCAGATCGAATGATTTTTGATTTTGTTGCATTTGAGAGAGAATATGCTAATCTTTATCCAGAGACAGAAATTCGTTCGGAAAAATATTTACAGGCGAAAAACGATGCATTAAATATGATGGATAAATTAATAAATGAAAGATCTGGAAAAGTTAAAAAATATTTGACGACATTTCGAAAAAGAATTGCTGCAGATGAGAATAGTCTAGCAGATAGGATACTAGTAGTTATTAAAGACTGTTTATCAATTATGGAACCTTTTTTGGTATACGAATTAGGTAAAGAATATAATATAAAAGTTGACGAGATTACTCCATTAGAAAATATTGCATCAAAAATGAATACATTACGAAATGATATGGCACATGGTAATTTGGATATTCAATTGGATAAAGATCATATATTTGGATTTGAAATTATAGAAGTTCTTTTATATGCAATGAGATTGAAAGCAGTAGGAATAGAAGATAGAAAAATTCAAGAAGGTATAATTAAAATTATGGGGTTTAATTTTGCACTAGATTAACAAATATGTTTAATAGAATAATATATTTTTAAATTTTATGGGTTAGTATTATGAAGAAAAAAATTAAATGTGATATTTATATCAGGGTATCCACAACCATGCAGGTAGATGGTTACAGTTTGGATGCCCAGAGAGAAAAACTTAAGAGATATGCAGAATTTCAGAACATGGAAATCGTAAATGAGTATTCAGACGAAGGTAAGTCTGGAAAGAGCGTAGAGGGCAGACCGGAATTTCAGAGAATGTTGGATAATATTGAGAATGGAACAGATGAGGTGCAGTTTGTACTGGTGTTCAAGCTTTCCAGATTCGGTCGTAATGCGGCAGATGTATTAAACTCTTTGCAGAGGATGCAGGATTTTGGAGTGAATCTGATCTGTGTAGAAGATGGAATTGACAGCTCGAAAGATAGTGGAAAGCTGATGATTTCTGTTCTATCTGCGGTGGCAGAGATCGAACGAGAGAATATCCTTGTGCAAACAATGGAGGGACGTAAGCAGAAAGCAAGGGAAGGAAAATGGAACGGTGGGTTTGCTCCATATGGCTATGAGCTGGTAAATGGAGAATTGCAGATCGCAGAAGACGAAGCAGAGATTATTCGTCTGATCTATGATAAATTTATTCATACCAATATGGGAATCTCTGCGATTGCTGCATGGCTGAACCAGCATGGATATAAAAAGAAAAAACGACAGAATAATACACTGGACGCATTTGCCGCTT
>NZ_JBBMEI010000078.1:0-15171 GCF_040096655.1 Blautia intestinihominis
CCGATCTCTTCCAGATGGCTTTCCAGGAATCGTATTCTCCATATGCCGGAAGCAGTCCATCCTTCGAAGTATCCTGTGTTACTCCACTATCTTTTTCTCCATTCAGCACCACAATTGCCCTCTTGCTGAAAGACTGATAACTTCCATCTGCTTTCTGATACTGAATTTCCAACGTGATTTCCGGACAATTCCATTCATCTCGGAATTTTTCCGGAATTTGGGACAAATCCCATTTTTTCTCTGCATAGCGCACGGTCGGATCAAAAGAATTTATAACTGTAGTTATATAACGATATCTCCAGTCACCATCTGTCTCATTATTCTTTTTCTTTCCATCCTGATAATCCACATCATAAATCCCACCTGAAAAAGATCCAGAATACGCATGATTTACAGAAGTTTCTCCCTCTGGCTCAGTAATCATTGTTCCATCTGTATTAAGTTCTCTTGCACGGTATTCATATCGAACCACCTGATATGTTCCGTCAATACTCTCAATACCATAGACAGGAAGCCCTCCAAGTTCTGTTGATTTCTCATTGATGTCCTCTGCCTCTACATTGTCTTCGCCGCTCAAAGTGATTCTGACTTCTGTTTTGTTTCCTGTTTTATCCGTGGAAGACAGATTCTGCCAGGGAGATTTCCAGGTTGATCCAGCTTCCAGTTTAACTGCCCGCCTCTGTACTGCAAAGCTCACCGTCCAGTTTCCATTTTTGTCTAATACCCTGGTACCATACACGTTACTGGTATCATTCCATACCTTACTCACTTTCAGTCTCGTAACCGGAAATGCATTTGCCCAGACAGATAAACTGTCTGATTCGTGATTTCCATAGGAATAATCCGTACCGGAAGTTCCTCTAAAAAATCCCATCACAAAAAATGGATCAAATTTTCCTGTTCCGCGGCTGATGATCTCATTCAAGATGCCATCTGGTGTTTCTGAAAGTGATGCCTTACTTAAATCCACTTTAAATAAGATTTCCGCATCCTTCGACTGCCTGAAAGAAATGTTTTCTTCACATAGCCTGTATTCCAGTTCATAATAACAGCCTTCTTTATTGTAAGCTCCACCTTTTGCATATTTCGGAAGATATTGCAGCTTATGCATCCAGCATGTATTATCTTTCATATACCCCTGCAAAATAACATTCACGCCATTTTCAGATACTGTAACAGATGCATCTTCCTGTACCAGATCTTTCAGAATTTCCTGAAGCGGTCGTGTCTGTGCAAAGCCTTTTTCTTTCCTGCTTCCTTTAAATAATTCTTTCAGTCCCATCCAGGAAGAAGGTTCTTCCAGCGCAACATTTTCTCCCTGCGCGTTATAGCAGGCTTTTACTCTTCCCTGCAATACAAACTGCAATGACAGGTAATATCCCAGATAATCTGCTCCCGTAGATTCCCGGATATCTGATTTGTCTGTGATATTTTCAGGTCTTTCAGAAAATACCTGGTCTGCATTCTCTGCATCTTTATGCTTCACATCCAGTGTACGCCATCTCTTTTCAATCCGTGCAGTCACTACCCGGACATGATTGGTAACGGTTGTCTCTGCTACCTCTGCTTTATAAGTTTTATCTTCTTTCAGCAAATGTTTTTTTCCATAAAAATAACACCAGTAATCTCTCGTATTGTCGCGATAACCCGGAAGTCCATCTTCTTTGTCCCTTGCATATATTTCACGAATACCATATTTCCATGGCATTCCATTTGGTGCATACTTTTCCAGTTCTCCATCTGTTCCTGTAATCTGAAACAGATATCTGTCGTTTTTTCCTTTCACTTTTTCCCAGACAATCTGATATGGTTTATGTCCCTGTTCATCAACAACTTTTAATGGATATAGTGCACTTCCGATGGCATTTCTCATTCCCGGCTGTGCCTCTGCATAACGAATCACTTCAAACGAAATAAGTCCCTGACTGTTCAATTCATCCACAGACGGACGGAAACCAAAAAGGTTATTGTTGTCATCCCATTTTTTGGTTCCTTCGATCACAATTCTGTCATCGCTGAGAACATTCTTAAACGTCGCATCTGGAATTTTTTCTTCATCATCCGAAGCATACAGATTCTCTACCCTATATTCCTGTGGATTTTCTTCTCCCTGTAGCTGATCTCCGGTCTGTCCCCGGATCAGTCTGCCAGCTTTGTCACGGTTTCCCGGCTTTGCAAAGGCAAGACTGTAACTGTCATAAGTTTCTGATATTTTTTTCTCTTCAATTCTGTACTGAAATTTCTCGCCACTTGGTGCATAAATTTCCAGATCCTCAAACGTTCCTTCTGCGGATGCCAATCCTGTATCTTTTCCAACAGGAGAAAACTCATTATAATCAAGCGTTAACATCTTTTTGAAGGATATATCCCGCTTCAGTACATCTTTTCCATTCTCGTCTTTTCCCATATAACAACGGGTCAGAACATAGGTTACAGAAGGATATTTTTCTTCTTCTGTCTTTTCTGCCTCCAGAATTTTCTTAACGGTGAGATTTCCTTTCTCACTTTCATAAAAATTCTCTACCATAAAGTTATGGATCTCCGGCTGTAAAAACACCTTTCCTTCCCGGTCTTTCGGTATCCCCTCCATGGTTTCTTTGACTGTATAGGAATATCGTCTTCCATCCTTATCATAAAGAGGAAGTTTCTGATCTGTTCCATCTGCACTTTCGGCAGTCAGTTTCTGTCTGCCATCTGCATCTGTATCGATCCGGTTACGGTTTTCACCCATATATTCCAGAAGAAAACGGTATGCTGCATTGACATACTGTTTCGACCAGTCTTTGATCGTAACGGATGCACATTCGCTGCCTTCTCCCTTTTCTTCTTCCAGTTTCTGGTAAATGGTAAAGGTTGCTTTTGGAAGTACCGCTTTGTCAAAACCTCTCGGGACATTTCCCCAGATCTTTTTGCCTTCGATTCGAATATCTTCCTTCAAGCGATTGACAAAAGTTCCGTTCTCACCAAGAATCCAGCTTCCATCAGACAGCTGCGCCAGACGGGTGTTCTCCGTCACTTCTTCCAAAAATCCCTCCTCATTTCCGATCAGATTTTTTTCCGGATCAAGATATTCCACCGTTGTGTAATCAAAAAGCTCGGCGTTGACATGCATTTTTTCCTGCGCATAATACAAAATTTCATATCCATACTCATCATACTTCGGCAGATTGTCAAAATCGACAGTCCAGTCATAATGGCTGTCTCCTTCTTCTGTCGGCCGCCAGAGATGATCTTTGTAAAACAGCTCCAGTTTCACGCTTCCATCTGCTTCATGCACCTGACGGTAAAGATTCAAATAAATGTCAGGGCGGTCGCCTTTTTCGAAACGATAATGATCCTTCCACTGCTTGTGGAAGACGATCTTCTTCGTTCCGCTGAGTTTGTTTCTCAGATAAAAATGCTGCTGGTCTTTTGTGTGGGAATCTCCTACCTGATACTTACTGGAAGTAAGGGAAGTGTATTCTGTTGTGATCCCGGTCTGTTTTAATTCATTCAGGGAAAGTTCCTGATAACTGCCGTCAGGAGTCTTTTTTGCATAGACTTCTTTCACGGAATAGTGAACGACAGATCCGTTCTCATCGTATTTTGGAAGATCATAGAAATAAAATTTCTGATTTTTTACCGCCGTGTCAATGCTGATCTCCTGATACATGGAAACTGTTTTTCCATCTGCATCAACAGGAGCGTGCTCACCTGCTCCGGTGTTGATCGTCCCTTTCTGATAATCTATCACACCTGCCTGGTCACAGATCAGCTTCGCATAAAGACCAAGCCCCTGCGTCTTAAGAGCTTCTCGCAGTTCGGTCCTTCTGGTTCCGTCACCATCGATCCATTCTTTTGTCACATCCAGAAGGATTCTTCCAAGTCTCTGGTTTGTGATGGTATAATAGGAAATCCCCTCGATGTTTTTCGTCTGGAACATGACACGATACCAGTGTTCATCCGAATGATAATAAATCGCCGGATTTTGCGCGGAAGAACTGTCCTGATAGCGTTTCCAGATCTGTTCCATTTCTTCACCGCTATAGTCTCTGGCAGTGTTGGATGACAGATCACAGGGGACTTTTGCTTCTCCGTTGTTGCCGGTATGTGAAACAGACGTTTCCAACACCAGGATATTTTTCAGATCAAGATCCGTTGGGATCTCCACCTGTTTCTGCCAGAAATCCAGTGCCTTAAGCGTCACTGTCTGGATTTCCTGAAACTCATTTTCTCCGATTCGCTGATAGATCGTAAATGTCACGTCACCACGATGCTCCGCGTCGCTGTCGTCGATCCATTCCTTCCGGACATTGATAAACTGAAAATTCCCAGCACCTGGACGGTTGATGATCTCCCTGTAATAAGTTAAAGTTTCTTCATCAAACTGAACCTCGCCGTAGATGACACGATAAGCATCTGTGTCCTTTTCCACTACAAGGTAATCGTGCCAGCGTCCGTCCTTATCATAGAGAGGAAGATCAAGAAATTCCCCCTGCCAGCTTTCTGTCTCTGCCGCACGGATCACATTCCCTTCTTCATCCTGGATCTGTGTTTCCACACTGTCCTTCTCTCCATCCAGAGTCAGTGTGCCAAGTTCTTTTACCTGATTGGTGGAATCCTGCCGAAGCAGTGCCAGTGTGATCTTCGCATCTTCCGGTGCTTCTGTCTCATTGCCTTCGGCCTCCTGCCATTTTTTGACAACTTTGTAATTTACCTTTCGCTCTATCTGGTTGACGATCTCGGAATGATAACTTCCGTCTTCCTTAAGCACACTTTCCACAGAAGAAGTATAAGAAACTTTTTTGTTTTTCTGCGTCAGGACAAACGAAGCATTCCCGGAATCTGCATCTTTCTTAAGCAGATTCGTGGTATCATTTCCCTGATATACTCCAATCTCTATCCATCGGTATTCCAGTTCATGTCCAAGTTTGTCATATTTCGGCATGCTTCTGCTCCCGGACATGGAGGTCATTTCCTCGTCGAATCCAGACAGGCTCTGTGTCACATCTGCACCGTTTTCCTGTACTGTGTACCACTGGTCATCATCTGTTCCATAACTTTCAACATGTTTGGCCTGCAGCGCAAATTCTACCCGCACATCCGTAAGCTCACCCTGCCAGGCAAGAGCACGCCAGGTTTTAGTGTAATCAGCCGTTACCGTTCCGGTGAGAACGTTGCTGACCGTGCCGTCGTTGTAGATGCTTTTGTCTGTGCTTTCACGGGTAACTCCATCTGGAAGAGTATCCTTTATCGCAAAGTCTCCATTCTTTTTGTAAGTAATCTTCCCGAGAACCTGCTCATACTTTCCATTATTCTCCATGCGTTCTCGTGTGAAATACACATAGGGATATCCTTCGGGATCATATTTCGGCAGGGCTTCCTGCTCTGTCAGGCATACACTTCCTGCTCCAGGATTCGCCAAATATTCGAACGTGATCTTCTGGCTGTCTTCAGTGCTGTTTGCAGGGATCACATATTTCAGCGTATCCCCTTCTTTGTTTTTCACCTGAGATGCCTTCCGGTAACTCGCATCCCCCCGCTTGCTGTAACGCCACAGGGTAAAAGATACTTCCGGCCGCTCTGTGCAGTCCTCCGCATCCTTCCATTCTTTCTCTGCCTGATAGGAAGCCGTGCCGCGCCGCGTCAGGATGATCGTTCCACCATTATAAACCGCTGTAGTATCTGTGCCATGATTGGAGAGATCTGTGTTGTTGTAATCAATGCTAAAATAATCTCCCTCCCCCGGATCATAGCTGTTCAGGCGATAATCCTGCGAATCACCTTCCCGGATATCATAGAGGATCTCCGTGCCGTCAATACGATACTGCGGCAGTCCGGAAACTGTGATGTCCATGGAAACAACTTTGCTTCCGTCTTTCTGTTCTTTTACCTGTGCATTTCGAGTCTGTTCCAGCGAACTGGAAATGGTGTTCACATCCTGATTCTTTTTCTGATACTGAAGATACAGTTCCTTTTGTACTGCATCTGTCAGATCACTGCCACAGCTCATATCGCCACAGCGGATCTCCACATGTGTAGTAACATCCATCTTTTTGATGTAATACCATCCAAACCCGATATTTTTATTAGAGGTGTATTCCTCCCTCACTTTCTCGTCCGGAACATTCAGAAACTTATAATTCTGTGCCAGCTTATCATCCTGTGGATAGTCTCTGTCTGTCTCCGGATCCGGCGGGAGAAGTGTGATCGTCTGAATCGTCGCATTAAATAGTTGGCCATCGCTTCCTGTAACGGAAAGACTTCCTTTCAGTGAATCTTGTGCAAAATGCATCACATAATGTCCGGTTCCCTCAAGATCTTCCATCGTGATCCCGCTCTGACCATTCACCAGAAGTTCACTCACCTTCATGATCTGTGTTTTCTGTGTCTTGTCAGAATCCTGATATGTCACCTCCACCTTGCCGTACTGATAAAACCACGCTGCATACTCGTCTGCACTCAGACGTCCCGCCTGTGCGCCTTCGTTGTTGTCCTGCCAGTAGATATCCTGGCTGATCTCGGATGAATAGACTGGGATATTGTCAGCTCCTGCCGAAAAAACATCCTGCGTTTCTTCCGAGAGAAACAGTTCTTCTGACGCATCGGAAACTTCTTCCTGCACATCTTCTGTACTGTCCTGCAGATCATCTTCAATCGCAGCATCCGCAGTGCCTTCAGATCCATCGCCCTGCATTTCCTGTGGATTCTCTTCTGTGCTGTTATCTAAAAAATCTTCCTCCGAAATCTCCGTCCCTTCTGAATCACCCGGACTGTTGTCAGCTGATACCTCCTCTTCTGTCTCTGAAGAATCCATTTCTTCTATGCCTGCAGATGATATCTCTCCCTGCTCTTCCACCCCATCGGAAAACGAAACAAGTTCCGCCCCATAAACTGCGACCTGGTTGGTGCAGAAGATCAGGCAGATTATCATGGCAAGTATCTTTGTGATTCTTTTTTTACCGTTCAACGCCACCTCTCCTTCCTTTGCTGTTTGATTTTCAAAGAACTGCCGAAAAACTCATCAGGCATTTTCCAAAAAAATATTCAGGTACTCTGAAGAAGCGGTCACGCATCTCTTTTTCTTCTGTAGTGTTATCATAGCAGATTTTATACACTTCTTGTTCTTTGATTCTGCGCACTGCGCCTTGTTTCTGCGCAGACCACGATATGCATATAAAAAAACTCCGCAGACCGTTTTTATCAAACAGTCTGTGGAGTTTTTATTCATGCTTTCGTTCTTTGTGTGAGATAATGCAGATACCTGCTCTGTACCGTGACCAGGCGGCTCTGTGCTACCGGGATCTTCTTGCCGTCTGCCATCAGGATATGATCTGTCCCCAGTTCGGAAATGTACCGGAGCTGGACAAAAAAAGACTTGTGCGGCTGCATAAAAGCCTGTGCCTTTGCAATTTCCCCGACTGCGCTCTCGAAACTTCCCGCCCGCCGGACACTGATGATCTTCTGCCGGTTGTACAGCGTGTAAGTGATGCGCCGCAGGGAATTCTCTGCATACATGATATCTTCCACAAAAATATGTCGGATCGAATCTGTCCCATGGATCAGTAATGGATGCTTCTTCTGCTCTGTCTGCGCCTCAAAAGCACTCTTAAGGGCAGGCATATCCATAATGCAAAAGTTATACTTATCCGGCTGTGTTTCCATGATGTTCTGAAGTTCTTCTACACTTTCCACCTGGCAGAGCTCTGCATCTGCTGTGATATTTCGTTTTATCCATTTCTGTATGGTCCTGCTGGTTTCGTTCTTATCGTTCGTCTGACTGCTGCATACTGCGATCCGAAACATAAGTGCCCTCCCAAAAATAAATAAAATGAGTTCCTGCGGACAGATCCTAATCCTTATTCAGTTTTTATTTTGTAAAAAAGCCTCTGACTTTGTCCAGAGTTTCCTCAATCACGGCATCACTGTGTGCTGTGGAAAGGAACATTGCCTCGAACTGTGACGGTGCGAGGTGGATTCCATTTTTCAGCATGTGCAGGAAATACTCTGCGAATTTCTTTGTGTCGGAAGCTTTTGCAGAAGTGTAATCCCTTACTTCCTCTGTCGCAAAGAAGATGCTTCCCAGAGAAGAAACATGGTTTACCTGGTACGGGCTTCCTGTTTCCTTGAGGATCTCTTCCATGCTTCCATAGAGTTTCTGACCTTTTGCTTCCAGATCCTTATAAACTTCCTGATGTTCATAAAGATATTTGAGCTGTGTCAGTCCTGCTGCCATGGCGATCGGGTTTCCACTTAAGGTACCTGCCTGGTAAACCGGACCGGCCGGGGAAACCATCTGCATGATCTCTTTTCTTCCGCCGTAAGCACCGACCGGCATTCCTGCACCGATGATCTTGCCATAAGTAACCATATCCGGTTTTACGCCAAAATATTCTGCTGCCCCGCCAAATGCAAGACGGAATCCTGTGATGACCTCATCAAAGATAAGAAGTGTTCCATACTGGTCGCACAGAGTACGAAGTCCCTCAAGGAATCCTTTCTTCGGCGGGACAACGCCCATGTTTGCTCCAACCGCCTCTACGATCACGGCCGCAACCTGATCCGGAGCTTCCTCGAGAAGTGCTCTGACGCTGTCCAGATCATTGTAAACTGCTGTCATGGTGTCCTGGGTGCATCCCTTCGGAACACCGGCACTGTCCGGAACTCCGCTGGTCATCACGCCGGAACCTGCACTTACAAGAAGTGCATCACTGTGTCCGTGATAGCATCCTGCAAATTTGATGATCTTGTCTTTTCCTGTAAAACCTCTTGCGGCACGGATTGCACTCATAACGGCCTCTGTACCGGAATTGACCATACGAACCATCTCCACATGCGGGATATGCTCGCAGATAAATTCTGCCATCTCGACCTCGATCTCTGTCGCACAGCCGAAGCTTAACCCGTTTTCGCAGGCTTTGAGCACGCTCTCACGGACTGCCGGGAAGTTGTGGCCGAGGATCATCGGTCCCCAGGAATCTATGTAGTCGATGTATTTGTTTCCATCCACGTCATAAATATAGCAGCCATCTGCACGCTCGATAAAACGCGGAGCCATTCCGATCGCACCATAAGCCCTTACCGGGCTGTTGACGCCGCCCGGGATTCTTTTGACTGCACGCTCAAATAAGTCTTCTGATCTTCCCATTATCCAATTCTCCCTTCATCGATAAAACGGGCAAGTTCTTTTGCATAGTAGGTCAGATAAATAGAAACACCTGCACGGTAAGCACTTGCTGCCATCTCGCACACAATCTTGTCCTCATCGATCCAGCCCATCTTGGCTGCTGCTTTGACCATTGCATATTCACCGCTGACGCTGTAAGCTGCGATCGGAACATTGGTTGCCTTATAAACTTCTGATACCATGTCAAGGTAAGACATTGCAGGTTTGATCATGATGATGTCTGCGCCTTCCTCGATATCTGTCAGGGCTTCTTTCATTCCTTCACGGCGGTTGTGGTAATCCATCTGATAGCTCTTGCGGTCACCAAATGCCGGAGCGGAACCAGCTGCATCACGGAATGGTCCGTAGAAAGCAGATGCATATTTTACTGCATAGGACATGATCGGTGCTTCCTTGTGTCCTGCTTTGTCCAGACATTCACGGATCGCACGCACACGTCCGTCCATCATATCAGAAGGTGCTACCATATCCGCACCTGCCTCAACATGAGAAAGAGCTGTCTTTGCAAGCAGTTCCAGAGTTGCATCGTTTTCTACTTCATGACCGCATAGAACACCGCAGTGTCCGTGGGAAGTGTACTCACACATGCATACGTCTGTAATATAGTAGAGATCCGGGAACTGTTTTTTTGCCTCACGGAGTGCTCTCTGTACGATTCCGTTTTCGTCGTAAGCGCCGCTTCCGACTTCATCCTTATGATCCGGAATACCGAACAGCATGATGTTGCTGACTCCGGCTTTCGTCAGACGTTCCAGTTCATACGGGAGACGGTCCACACTGTAGCGGAACTGTCCTTCCATAGACGGGATCTCCTCCTCGATCCCCTGTCCTTCTCTTACAAACAGAGGGTAGATGAGAGAAGATTTGTCAATTCTTGTTTCTCTTACCATTTTGCGCAGAGTCTCACTGCCACGCAGTCTTCTTGGTCTTTGAATCAGATCCATTATTGTCACTCCTTATTTGTTTTTATCTGTTCAACAAGTGTCGTCAAATCGTCGATCGTAGCTTTGGATGCCATATATGTTTTCATTCCATAGCTGTCTGCTGCTGCTTTTGTCTGTTTGCCGATACATGCTGCTGTCACATTTGAATAATCAGAAAGTCCTGTGCTTTCTACAAAACCTTTGACGGTAGATGCGCTGGTAAATACCACGCAGTCGATACCGCCCCTCGTGATCTCTGCTGCTACATCGATCAGAGGATTTTTGTCATAGATGGTATCATAGGTCGGTACATCGTCCACCCTGGCACCGTGTTCTTCAAGGATCCTGACCAGATTTGCATTTCCCTTTGAGGCACGCGGGATCAGGATCTTTTCGCCGCCATGCAGGGTCTGTGCCAGTGCTTCTCCCAGGGAGTCTCCATCGTAAATTTCCGGGATCAGATCCGCCAGAATGCCTCTCTGCTCCAGAACTTTGGCTGTTCCCTGTCCGATCGCTGCCACCTTCAATGAAGAAAGACAACGGATGTCTTTTTTCATGGAGAACATTTCTTCAAAGAAAATCTCTGCCCCTGTCGGACTAGTAAATACCAGCCACTGATACTCGCTGATCTCATCAAGTGCCTGATAAAGTGCGCTCTGGTCTTCCAGTGCCACGGTACGGATGGACGGAAGTTCCAGGACTTCTGCACCTTTTCTTCGAAGTTCATCTGCTGTGCGGGAGCTTCTGCCCTTCGGACGTGTCACAAGGACTTTCCAGTCTGCGAGCGGAAGTCTCTCATACCAGCCAAATTCCTCAGAAAGACGGCAGACTTTACCAACTACGATGATCGCCGGAGTCTCGATACCCTGACGCTCTACTTCTTCTTTGAGTGTTGCAACTGTGGCAACGACTCTTTTCTGGTCGGAAGTTGTTCCCTTCTGCAGTACGGCCGCCGGCATCTCCGGGTCCATTCCTGCATTCAGAAGTCCCTGACAGATATCATTCAGAGCAGCGATCCCCATCAGGAATACGAGTGTTCCCTTTGTGTTGACCAGTGCCTGAAAATCGATGTCATATTCCTTACCTGCTCTTCTGTGTCCTGTGATGATATGGACGGAAGAGCAAAAATCTCTGTGTGTTACCGGAATACCGTTATAAGCAGGCACAGCGATCGAAGAAGTCACGCCCGGGACCACTTCATACGGGATCCCATTGGCAGTCAGAAGTTCCAGCTCCTCTCCGCCTCTTCCGAACAGGAACGGATCTCCGCCCTTCAGTCTCACGACACGATATCCCTTTTGTGCTTCCTCAAGGAGCACCTGATTGATCTGCTCCTGTGGCATGGTGTGCTTGTCTGCACGCTTTCCTACGTTGATGAGTCTTGCAGAAGAAGGTATCTTTGCAAGTACGCCCTGTCCCACCAGACTGTCATAGACGACAACCTCTGCCTGGGAGAGAACCTCCATTCCTTTGAGTGTAAAAAGACCGATATCTCCCGGTCCTGCTCCTACGAGCCATACCTTTCCCTGTTTCATTCTGCCTCACCTTTATCCGTCTTTGTTCTGTCGGATTCTTTCATTTGTTTTGCAAGTGCGATGCCAAGTGCCTCTGCGTCCTCGCGCTTTCCACGGATGCTGTCTTTGAACCAGTTTCCTGTTTCTTCATTATAATACAGTCCGCGAAGGAAAAGTTCCTCTCCCTCAACCACACCAAACGCAGCCACCGGAGAAGAACAGCCGCCGTCCAGAAAACGTACAAAAGCACGCTCTGCACTTCCTGCGCTCCATGCATCTGCATCACAGTAGCCGTCCAGAAATGCATAGTCAACATTGGTACGTCCCTGTACTGCCAGGATTCCCTGCCCTGCTGCCGGGAGCATTTCTTCCTCTGTAAAATACCGGCTGATCCTGGATTCCAGTCCAAGTCTCTTAAGTCCTGCCGCTGCAAGGATCAGGGCTGAATACTGTCCCTCATCCAGTTTGCGAAGTCTCGTCTGAAGGTTTCCCCTGACACTTGCAACTTCCATATCCGGATATAACTCCCGAAGCTGCAGGGTCCGGCGAAGGCTGGAACAGCCAAGCGGTTTGGATCTGTCAAGTTCTGTTACGCCCTCCGGCAGTACCAGCACATCCCTCGGATCTTCTCTTCTGGAAAAAGCCAGCAGAGGAAGTTCTGCCGGCACTTCCATCGGCATGTCCTTCAGACTGTGAACAGAAAGTTCTGACCTTCCTTCCAGAAGTGCGTGATCCAGTTCTTTTACAAAAAGTCCCTTGCCGCCTACTTTATCCAGGGTGCGGTCCAGGATCTTGTCACCCGTTGTCTTCATGGTCAGGATCTCTACTGTCAGATCCGGATTATGCTCGTTTATGTAGTCCCTCACCATCTCACTCTGCAGCACTGCAAGCTTGCTTTCCCTGCTGCCGATCGTGATCTTATTCTTCATTGTCTGATGCCTCCATTGCCTCCTGAATTGCCACGCGGACTCTGCGGGCTTTCTTGTGGTTCAGCCCGCTCGCTGTGATTCCCACAACAACCTCGTCCTGCATGTAGATCCCCGGAAAATAAAAATCGCATTTGCTTTTGTCATCTGCGACATTGACGTAGATCCCCTGCTCCTTACAGACTCGATAGATCTCATCGTTTAGTTTCCAGTCGTTTGTCGCCGCGATCACCATAAATGCCATGGCAAAATCAGACCGTTTCACCGGACGGTTGATCAGATTTACGAATCCTGCCTTGCCAAGTTCATGAAGCTCCATCGTTGTCTTTGGAGCTACTGCGGTAATGTTCCTGGTAAACTGCAAAAGAGTCTTAATCCTCCTGGTCGCAATGTTCCCTCCGCCTACCACTACGATTTTCTTGTCAGACAGATCTACGAACATTGGAAAAAAACGTTTATTCTTCATATAATTTCTCCAATCCTGCCACGCACTCCAGGAAAGTGTCCTGTTCCAGACTGTCCCGGAGTCCGAAAATAAGTTTGTTGACCACTTTTCCTGCTGCAGTATCTACTGCTTTGAGAAGATTTGCACGGTCGGAGTCATCCATTGGTGTATTCTTGAGGATCTTGTGGATACGCAGGTTCAGATCCTGCACTGCATCCTCCCTGATCTCCTGGATCCTCGGGATCACATCCCTGCCATCCAGCCACTGGAAAAATTCATCCATCTGTGCCCTGACGATCTCGCCGGCTTTTGTGATGCTCTCCATGGATTCCGGAGAGATCCTCTCGGTGCGGAAACTGTCCATATCATATAAGGTAACGCCCTCTTCTCCTCCAAGTGCCGGTTCGATATCCCTCGGCACAGCAAGGTCAAGAAGAAGCAGTGGTTTCGTAAGCGTGATATCATCAAACAGTTCTCTGCGAAGTGTATAGTTCGGACTGGCTGTCGCACTGACTACTACATCACATTTCGGCAGAAAGTTCATTCGTTCACCATAATGGATCCTGCTGCATCCGATCGGAATGCTCACCATTCCGCTTCTGTACTGACGGACGGTTACGGTGACATTCGCTCCGGCATCACGGAGAGTCTGCGCTGCAACCTTACCCATCTCTCCGTTTCCGATAACCATGCAGATTTTGCCATGCATGTCATATCCCTGTTTCCGCAGACTGCTGACTGCCTGATGGATCACAGACGGATTTCCATGTGCAAGCGGAGCTTCTGTCTTGATCTTTTTGCCCGCGGTCACTGCCATGCGGAAAAGGACTTCCAGCACACTGTCCGTGGTAAAATGTTCTCTCGCAAGATTGAGTGCATCCTTGATCTGTGTAAGGATCTGATCTTCTCCAAGAATCTGTGATTTCAGACCTCCTGCCAGATAAAAAAGATGCTCAACCGCTTCTTTATCTTCTCTTGAAATAAAATATTCTTCATAAGAAGGATCCTGTATATTTCTGAGCTCGCAGAGACACTGGTATAAAGAAAGTTCCTGCTCATCCTCATGGCTCGCCCAGATTTCCAGGCGGTTACAGGTAGACAGGATGATGCATCCGTGGATGCCTGCTTTTTCTTTCAGTTTCTCCATTGCCTCTCCGGCGTTTTTCTTCGTAAATGCAAACAGGGCACGGACGTCTACCGGTGCTCTGTCGTGATCTATCCCTATCATGGATATTGTCATGATATTTCTGTTCTCCTTTGTGTTCCTCCTGTATCTTTTTCTGTAAAAATCTGTCGAATCCGCAAGAGGTGCCTACAGAAAAACATACTGTTTTAATGATAGTCGTTTGACCCTGTAATGTCAATGGAAACAGAAATATTTTTCGTTGCAACAATGTCCACACCGGTTCCTGCCACATCATGCAGAACCACATCTCCGATCTCTACTGGAGCAGTAACAGTGACCTCTTTCAATTCCCGGATACAGTCCAAAATTCTGGACTTTTGAATATCCTCTTTTGTCTTGACGGAAACGACCTTTTCCGTGCCATTTAATACACGAACGGTTGTTGTCACAATTCTGGTCGGATTGGTCACTTCTTTTCTTCCATAGACGGCTCCCCGCTTACAGCTATTGCCTTCTACACTCTGTACTTCTCCGTCTTTTATTTTTACAGTGAGGAAACAGCCCATCGGGCAGCCGATGCAGGTAAGATTTTTTTCTTCCATATCTTTATTCCTCCTCAATCAGAATGCTGATTTTTCTCAGTGATGAAGCATTTAAAATCTGTTCCTTTGTCAGTTTAATCTGTTCCATCTCCCCCGGTGCCAGAATTGTCCGTTTTTTGTGAAGAACACGTTCTTCATCAAAATAGCAGCTGATATAACAGTTTTTATAAACAGCTCCCACACGGAAACGGACTGTCATTTCTTCCGGCATGCGCTCCGGTCTTATCACTACCGGGACAGTATAGCGAACTCCATTTCGGGATTCCAGAATAATTGTCCGATTCTGCTTTTGTTCCGGAACTTCCACTGGCTGCTGCCATTTTATGTAATCTGCCGCATTTTTTCCTGCCGCTGCTGCCTCCTCGGATACAAAATCTACCAGATCATGAACGTGCAGAACATTTCCGCAGGCAAACACCCCTTCGATATTCGTCTCCAGACTCTCATTGACTACCGGCCCCGATGTGAC
>NZ_JBBMEI010000079.1:0-14606 GCF_040096655.1 Blautia intestinihominis
CGTGAAGCTATAGCTGTGAGTTGAAATAGTAGGAGGGTGCCCGAAATGGCAGCAAAGAAACAAAGTAACAGAAGAGGAACCACCAAGGCCACTTCCAGGAGAAAAACCGCCGGAAAGAAAGCAGCTGCAAAGAAAACGACTACAAAGAAGCAGGGAGTTACCAGTGGATTCCAGACAGAGATTATTCTCTGGATTTTCTTTGCGGCTTCAGTGATTCTGATCATCAGCAATCTTGGGATGGGAGGAACTGTTGGAGGCAGTATCAGTAAGGCATCTTTTGGAATTATGGGGCTTCTGGCATATCTTTTTCCGGTTTTGCTTTTTGGATGTGCAGTATTTCTTATATCCAACAGGAAAAATCTGCTTGCATATAAGAAAGTTCTGGCAGGAATTATATTCTGGATCTTCCTGTGCGGTCTGATCCAGCTTCTGACAGAGGGATATATGGCAGACACTACCTTTTCGGAATATTACAGAATTTCGTCCGAATACCATACGGGAGGCGGTGTGATCGGAGGCGCGATCTGTATTTCAACCACTTCCGCATTTGGTGTGGTTGGCGGATGTGTGATTATTCTGCTTGTATTGTTAATTACGATGATCCTGGTTACGCAGAAATCTTTCTTCGGATTTATCTTTCGCGTCTGGGACGGGATCTGTGAGCTGGCAAGAGGCGGTCACGAGCGTTATATGGAAGGACAGCCGGAAAGAGATCTCAGGAGAGAACTCCGCCAGCAGGAAAGGAAACTACGCAGGGAACAGAGACAGGCAGAGCGTATGAAAGCTCTGAAGGAAGCACTTACAGAAGAAGCAGATGATGAGGACGAGCCTGAACAGAAATCAAGGAAACATGAATTTCTTGAGGGAACCAAACTGACACCGCCTGCGAAGCCGGAACTGACACCGCTTCCGGCAGAGGAGATGCCACTTCCGCAGGAATCTGTCAAGACGGAGGAAAGCAGTCAGGGACAGCTGGAATTCAGGATTCAGAGAGCAGAAGCAGTCAGAGATTCTGAGGATGAGAATTCAGCTCCTGCTTTTCCGGATTTTTCCAGACAGGAAGCACCGATGGAGAAAGAAGAAATTCCTGCTGCATATCAGGATGAACCAGAAGAAGAAATTCCAGAAACCATAATACCGGAGATTCAGAGCGAACCGGTAGAAGAAACGCCAGATGAAGAAGAGGACGCATATCAGGGAGCTGACTGGCAGGAACAGCTTAAGAGAGAGGTTCGGCCAGAACATACGGCAGAGGTGCAGACAGCAGAACAGCCGGCCGCAGAATCTACGACATCTCAGAAAAAGAATCCGAAATCTTCTGAGCAGGAAATCCAGAGTGGTATTACCAATATTCAGAAAGAAATTACTTCCGCACCTTCTGAAGTTCCAAAGGAATACCATTATCCACCGCTGAAACTTCTGAAACGTGGAGATGGCAAATCGCAGGGAGACTCTGATGCACATCTTCGCAAGACAGCTAAGAAACTACAGGAAACCCTGCACAACTTTGGCGTAAATGTCACAATCACAAATGTGAGCTGCGGTCCTACCGTAACCCGTTATGAATTACAGCCGGAGATGGGAGTCAAGGTAAGCAAGATCGTCAATCTCGCAGATGATATCAAACTGAATCTTGCGACTCCGGATATCCGTATCGAGGCTCCGATCCCGGGCAAGGCTGCTGTAGGGATCGAGGTCCCTAATAAGGAAAATCATGCGGTCATGCTCCGGGAAATCCTGCAGTCCCAGGAATTTCAGGGGGCGAAATCCAAACTGTCCTTTGCTGTAGGTAAGGATATTGCGGGCAAACCGGTAGTCACAGATATTGCCAAGATGCCGCACCTTCTGATCGCAGGTGCGACCGGTTCCGGTAAATCTGTATGTATCAATACACTGATCATCAGTATTCTGTACAAAGCATCGCCGGAGGAAGTCAAGCTTATCATGATCGACCCGAAGGTGGTTGAGTTAAGTGTCTATAATGGCATCCCGCATCTGTTCATCCCGGTCGTCACAGACCCAAAGAAAGCTGCAGGAGCACTCAACTGGGCAGTGTCCGAGATGATGAGTCGTTATAATACTTTTGCTGAGTACGGCGTTCGAAATCTGGGTGAATATAACCGCAAGATCAGTAACATGGCAGTTCCGGAGGGTGGAACCCCGCAGAAACCGATGCCGCAGATCGTGATCATCGTAGACGAGCTTGCGGACCTTATGATGGTCGCACCGGGAGAGGTAGAGGATGCGATCTGCCGTCTGGCACAGCTTGCACGTGCAGCAGGCATCCATCTGATCATTGCGACGCAGAGACCGTCTGTCAATGTCATCACAGGACTGATCAAGGCGAATATGCCGTCGAGGATTGCATTCTCTGTTTCCTCTGGCGTCGATTCACGAACGATCCTCGATATGAACGGTGCAGAGAAGCTGCTCGGAAAAGGTGATATGCTGTTTTATCCGCAGGGATATCAGAAACCGGCCAGACTGCAGGGGGCTTTTGTCTCCGATGAGGAAGTCAGCAGCATTGTGGAATTCCTTGCGGATAAGAATCCGAAAGTGACATATAATCCGCAGATCGAGCAGCAGGTAAATACGATCAGCCTCTCAGGCGGTTCTTCCGGTGGAAATGATGAGAATGATATCTACTTTGTGGATGCAGGCAAATTCATCATTGAGAAAGAAAGGGCTTCGATCGGTATGCTGCAGAGAATGTTCAAGATCGGCTTTAACAGGGCAGCAAGGATCATGGACCAGCTTTCTGATGCCGGCGTGGTCGGTCCGGAGGAAGGCACGAAGCCACGTAAGGTCCTGATGTCCATGGAAGAATTTGAAACTTATATAGAGGAACATAACGTATAATGGAAATCCGTATTTTAACAGTTGGTAAGATCAAAGAAAAATATCTGAATGACGGCATTGCTGAGTATGCAAAGCGTTTAAGCCGTTACTGCAAACTGACATTCTGCCAGGTTCCGGATGAGAAGACACCGGATAAGGCTTCTGATGCATTGAACGAACAGATCAAGGCGACAGAGGCAGAGCGTCTGATGAAGCACATCCGTGACAATGACTATGTGATCGCGCTTGCGATCGACGGCAAAATGCTGGATTCTGTACAGCTGTCACAGAAGATCGGACAGCTTGGAGTAGAGGGAAAGAGTTCGATCGCGTTTGTGATCGGCGGTTCTCTGGGGCTTGGAGATAAAGTCCTTGACCGTGCTGATTTTAAACTGAGCTTTTCCAGGATGACTTTCCCTCATCAGTTGATGCAGATGATCCTTTTGGAGCAGATCTACCGGGGATACCGGATTCTGAACCATGAGCCTTATCATAAATAATTTTTTACAAGAAAAGGAGGAAACAAAGATGACAACAGAACGTGTAGAAAATATGGCAGGCGGCCAGGGACATGCACTGATCAAGCGCCTTCTGGACGAAAAACAGTTAAATGGCAAATGCAGACTATATGCAGAGGTGACTCTGGAGCCGGGATGTTCTCTTGGATACCATGAGCATCACAATGAGAGTGAGACCTATTATATCCTTTCCGGAAAGGGAATCTACAGCGACAATGGAACACTCCGCATGGTAAGTGCCGGAGATGTGACCTTTACACCGGACGGCCAGGGACATGGCCTTACAAACAGCGGCGATGAAGATCTTGTTTTCATGGCACTGATCATTCTGGACTAAGGAAGAGGGAGGCTGTCCAATGGCGGCTGAGTTAAATACAACGAAATTTGAGAAATTTATATCGGACTATCCGATCTATGAATACCGTCTTCTGGACGCGAAGGCTTTGTCAGTGGCAGAACGGGTGCGGATCGTCTGTCAGCAGGAATGCGAACGTTACGGAACGACCTGGGCCTGTCCACCGGCGGTTGGAACCCTTAAGGAATGTGAGGACAGAATCCACAGTTATGACCGTGCTGTCTTTTTTTCCAGCGTAGCAGAGGTTTCTGACATTATGAATATGGAGGAAATGCTTTCTACCAGAGATGCACATGAAGAACTTACGACCGCTGTGGCAGAATATCTTAAAGGTGAGGGATTTGATACCTTTACCCTTTCGACAGAATCCTGTGATATCTGTAAGGAATGCGCTTATCTTAAGGGCGAGCCATGCAGACATCCGGAGAGGATGCACCCCTGTCTTGAAAGCCACGGTGTTGTAGTCAGTGAGATCGTAGAGCGTGAGGTAATGGAATATAATCTTGGCGGAAATACGATCCTGTGGTTTTCTATGGTACTGTTCCGTGAACCAAAATAAAACTTCATAAAAAGTCTAAATAAAAATCTCCGGCATATATTTAAAAGAAAAGCCGGAGATTTTTTCTATGAAAAAGAAAGAGCAATGGAGGGAAAACCTGGTGGAGGCACTGGAGATCCCACGGGATCTGGCTTTAAAAGAATCGGTTTTTACGGTTACCGGCAAGAGCCAGATACAGATAGGAAATTACAGAAGTATCCTTCGTTATGAGCCGCAGGAACTGATCATCCTGACATTTTCCGGCAAACTGGTGGTCCATGGGAAAGGCTTGAAAATCCTGTGGTATACACCGGAAGAGATGCAGATAGAGGGGATTCTGTCAGAAATAATCCTGGAACGATAGAGGTGTTTATGGAAAAGCTGATCTGCTTTTGGAAGGGTTGCATAAAGATTCAGGTCCGGGGAGAACAGACGGAGCGTTTTCTGAACCTCTGCCGGGGAAGAAAAATCTGCATCCGAAATCTTTGCTGTCATCCTGATGGAGCTCTGACAGGGATTCTCGCTGTGAAAGATTTTTTTCTTCTTGGTCCGCTCTGTCGGAAGACAGGTGTCAGGATACATATTGTTGAAAAACATGGACTGCCCTTCTTTTTTTATCGAAGTAAAAAAAGAAAGGCATTTTTTCTTGGGATTTTGCTGTGCATTGGACTTCTTATATTTTTATCAGGACATATCTGGAATATTCGGATCGAGGGTAACAGACAATGTAGTACAGGCGAGATCCTGGAGTTTCTGGCCGATCAGGGTATTACACATGGGATTTCAAGAAAAAAGATAAACTGTAGTGAGATTGCCGCGGCAGTCCGGGAAAAATATCCGGAAATCACCTGGGTTTCTGCAAAACTGGAGGGAACCAGGCTGACCCTTGAAGTGCAGGAAGGGATTTTTACAGGAGATGATATGCCAAAGGAGCAGACTGCCAGCAGCCTGGCAGCAGAGAAGGACGGAACGATCGTAAAAATGGTCACCCGTGCAGGAGTCCCGCTGCTTTATCCGGGCGATACCTGCAAAAAAGGGGATATTCTGGTCTCTGGTGTGCTGGAACTGAAGAATGACAGTCAGGAAGTTTATCAATATCAATATGTAAAAGCAGATGCGGATGTCTATATCCAGTACAAACTGGCGTATTATCACGAAGTTCCGATGGAGTATCAGGAAGAAGTTTTTGCAGGAACAGAAAAAAAGGGCGGCTGTGTCCGGCTGGGAAACTGGATCTTTACTTTCGGGGGAAAGAAAGAAAACGGATGGCAACAATCTGTTGAATATCATCCCTGGCAGGTAACAGAGAACTTTTTTCTTCCTGCATCTTATGGGAAAATCGTCAGAAAAGAATATCGTAAAACCGCAAAAAAACGCACAGAAAAAGAGGCAAAGATCGTATCATGGGAGATTTTACAGGCTTATGAGAAAAAATTAATGGAAAAAGGGCTTCAAATATCCGCAAATAATGTTAAAATAGAGGTTGACCATAAGACCTGCATCAGCAAAGGGTCTTTGGAAATCATAGAAAAAACCGGAAGGGAGGTTCCCGTAGAAATACAGGAGCAGCCCGAAGAAAGGACAACAGAGAATGACTAACAGCATTATTGAGTTACACACTCAGGTCCCCGCAGATCTGGAGGGAAATGTGTTCGGCCAGTTTGATGAGCATCTCAAGCTGATCGAGCGCACCCTGAATGTAACACTGATATCCAGAGACGGCAGTTTAAAGATCCTGGGTACAGACGGAAGCGCAACTCAGGCGAAGAAGCTGATAGAAGAACTGGTAACACTTGCAGGCAAGGGAAATACCATTACCCGGCAGAATGTGACCTATGCACTGTCACTTGCCATGGAAGAGCGAAATCAGGTACTTACAGAGATAGATAAGGATTTTATCTGCAACACGATACAGGGACGCCCCATCAAGCCCAAGACTCTTGGACAGAAGGAATATGTAGAGCAGATCCGCAAAAAAATGATCGTATTCGGCATCGGACCGGCAGGAACCGGTAAGACTTATCTGGCAATGGCGATGGCGGTGACTGCATTCCGCAATGAGGAAGTCAGCCGTATCATCCTTACCAGACCGGCGATTGAGGCCGGAGAGAAACTTGGTTTTCTCCCGGGAGACCTTCAGAGCAAGGTAGACCCGTATCTCCGCCCGCTTTATGATGCTCTGTATCAGATCATGGGAGCAGACAGCTTTGCCAAGAATATGGAGCGCGGGCTGATCGAGGTTGCCCCGCTTGCTTATATGCGAGGACGTACCCTTGATAATGCGTTTATCATTCTGGATGAGGCACAGAATACGACACCGGCGCAGATGAAGATGTTCCTGACACGTATCGGCTTTGGCTCCAAGGTAGTTGTGACCGGTGACGCTTCCCAGAAGGACCTTCCGAGAGACGCGGTATCCGGACTTGATGTCGCTGCCAAAGTCCTTAAGAAGATTGATGATATCGGATTCTGCCAGCTTACCAGCAAGGATGTCGTGCGTCATCCACTGGTACAGCAGATCGTACAGGCTTACGATGACTATGAGAAGAAACAGAAGCCGGCAAGACGCACCACACGCCGCAGTGAGGAGAAGAAGAAATGACCATTCAGATCGAGTATGAAACCGAACGCAAATTAGAGATCCCTTATGAGAAACTCGCCGAGAAAGTAGCATCCCATATCCTGGAACTGGAGGAATGCCCGTATGAGATCAGCGTAAACCTGGTCATCACAGACAACGAAGAGATCCGCAAGGTAAATGCGGAATTTCGTCTGATCGATGCACCGACAGACGTGCTTTCTTTCCCGATGATCCCGTTTGAGAAACCGGCAGACTATTCTGTGATCGATGAGAAGGACGAATATTTTGACCTGGATACCGATGAACTACTTCTTGGAGATGTGATGATCTCCGTAGACAGAGTTTATTCCCAGGCACAGGAATACGGTCACAGCATTGAGCGCGAGTTCAGCTTCCTGTTTGCACACAGCATGCTTCATCTTCTCGGATACGACCATATGACTCCGGAAGAAGCTGCTGTCATGGAGAAAAAGCAGGCCAAAGCCCTCGATGATCTTGGAATCACCAGATAAACAATAAATGCTCTGCCGGGAAACGGCAATAAAATATACTTGGAGAGACATAACGATGAATTACCGTGAGATGTTAAAAGACAAAAAGCGTATTGTGGTAAAGGTAGGTTCTTCCTCTCTGATCCACAAAGAAACCAATAAACTGAACCTGCGTAAACT
This sequence comes from Blautia intestinihominis, assembly GCF_040096655.1. Taxonomy (NCBI): domain Bacteria; kingdom Bacillati; phylum Bacillota; class Clostridia; order Lachnospirales; family Lachnospiraceae; genus Blautia; species Blautia intestinihominis. Next base: position 7,502 of record NZ_JBBMEI010000079.1, read on the forward strand.
GGAAGTGCTGGTACGTGAATTGAGCGACCTTCACAATCAGGGCAAGGATGTGGTACTGGTAACTTCCGGTGCTGTTGCGGTAGGTGCTTCCGCTCTCGGACTTCATGAGAAACCGGCTGAACTTAAGAAGAAGCAGGCATGTTCCGCAGTAGGACAGGCAAAGCTTATGATGATCTATCAGAAACTTTTTGCGGAGTACAATCAGGTTGCGGCACAGATCCTGATGACCAAGAATACTATGGTCAACAATCTGAACCGTCACAATGCCAGAAATACATTTGAGGAACTTCTGAATGTCGGGGCAATTCCGGTCGTAAACGAAAATGACTCCATTTCCAGCTATGAGCTTGAGAAACTGGAATCTTTTGGTGATAATGATACCCTGTCAGCCGTCATCGCCGGACTGATCGGAGCCGATCTTCTGATCCTGCTTTCCGATATCGACGGACTGTTTACAGATGATCCGAATGCCAATCCGGATGCAGAGTTCATCCATACGGTTGAGAAACTGGATGAGAAACTCTTAAGCATGGGCAAGGGTCCAAAGAGCAAAGTCGGAACCGGCGGAATGGCAACGAAACTTACTGCTGCCGAGATTGCTACATCTGCGGGCGCAGACATGATCATTGCAAACGGAGCAGATTTCCATATCATTCACAAGATCATGGAAGGACGTAATTATGGAACCTTGTTTGTCGGTGATAAGAAAGAAGAATTTTTCCTGATCGATTATATTGAGAAATTACTTTAAATAAAGGAGATACTTACCATGGGAATGGATAACGTAAAGATCGACCGTATCAACGCACTGGCACACAAAGCCAAGAGCGTAGGTCTTACAGAAGAAGAAAAAGCAGAGCAGGCAGAACTGCGTAAGGAATATCTCGCAGCAGTCCGCGGAAACTTAAGAGCACAGTTAAATAATATCAGCATCAAAGAAGCCGATGGTTCTGTTACAAATTTAGGTGATAAATATGGAAGAAAAAAAACTCATTAGAAAACAGATCTTCAAATTAAGAAAAGAATGTACAGACAGCCAGGTAGAGGCATGGAGCCGTCAGATCGCACAGAAGGTAGCAGAGCTTCCGGAATTTCAGTCAGCACAGAAGATTCTTGCCTATGCAGATTATAACCACGAAGTCATGACAGGTTTCATTATCGAAGAAGCATGGAAGCAGGGCAAGGAAGTCGCAGTTCCGAAAGTTGTCGGACAGGATATGGTATTCTATAAACTGACGGATTTCTCACAGCTTGAAAAGGGATATTTCGGGATCCCTGAGCCGGCGCGTGGCGAGATCGTTCAGTGGGAAGATGCCATGATGGTCATGCCGGGAGTGGCTTTTGACCCGCAGAATCACAGGGTTGGTTACGGCGGCGGCTTTTATGACCGCTTCCTTGAGAAACACCTGCAGATCAAGAGAGTGGCAGTTGCTTTTGATTTCCAGATCTTACCTTCTGTTCCGACAGAACCGACAGATATCTCGCCGGAGATTATCGTTACAGAAAATAAAATCTACCAACTCACAAAATAACAGACCTGTTTCCAGAAGGAGATTTTGACAATGAATGAAATGTTATTGCAGCTTGGAAAAAATGCCAAGGATGCCGAGACAGAGCTTCGAAATATAACAACAAACAAGAAAAACGAGGTTCTTGAGGCTGTGGCAGATCATCTTGTAGAATGTACAGAACAGTTACTCAGTGCCAATGCGATCGATGTAGAACACGGAAAGGCAAACCACATGCCGGAAGGTCTGGTGGACCGTCTGCTCCTTACCAGAGAGAGAATCGAAGGAATGGCAGAGGGACTTCGTCAGCTTGTGTCTCTCGAAGATCCGATCGGTGAAGTGACCGGAATGAAAAAACGTCCGAACGGACTTCTGATCGGTCAGAAAAGAGTTCCGCTTGGTGTTGTCGGGATCATCTATGAGGCACGCCCGAACGTTACCGCTGATGCATTTGGACTTTGTTTCAAGACTGGCAACGTTGTGATCCTCAAGGGTGGCAGTGATGCACTTCATTCAAACGAGGCGATCGTAAACTGCATCAGAGAGACTTTAGGAGCCCACGGCGTAACAGAAAATGCCATTCAGCTGATCGCAGATACTTCCAGAGAGACTGCGGCTGAGTTCATGAAGATGAACGAATATGTGGATGTCCTGATTCCAAGAGGCGGAAAGGGCCTTATTAAAGCCGTTGTGAACCAGAGCACAATCCCTGTGATCGAGACTGGTACCGGAAACTGCCACATTTATGTGGATGAGAGCGCAGATCTTGATATGGCAGTCAATATCATCCTCAATGCCAAGACACAGAGGGTCGGTGTCTGCAATGCATGCGAGTCTCTGCTTGTCCATGAAAATGTCAAAGAAAAACTTCTTCCGGTCCTTGCAAAGCGTCTTCAGGAGAAACATGTGGAGATGCGTGCAGACAAAGAAGCACAGACACTGATGCCGGGCGCAGTCGCAGCTACAGAAGAAGACTGGGGAACGGAATATCTGGATTACATTCTTTCTATCAAGGTAGTACATAATGTAGATGAGGCGATCGCACATATCAATAAGTACAATACCGGTCATTCAGAGGCGATTATCACAGAGAATTACAGCAATGCACAGAAATTCCTGGATGAAGTGGATGCAGCCGCTGTATATGTAAATGCTTCCACCAGATTCACGGATGGATTTGAGTTTGGATATGGTGCAGAGATCGGAATCAGTACTCAGAAGCTTCACGCAAGAGGACCGATGGGACTCCTTGCTTTGACAACAACCAAATATGTTATCTATGGAAATGGCCAGATTCGACCATAAAAGTAAAAAAAGGTCGAACGATAATGACCAGAAATATGCATCGTTGATTTGACATTTTGGATATGCGTGTGTATAATGAAAGACAGTTTATTGATGCAAACTTTGTTTGAAGAACAGCAAATTAACGATGTTACATATTTCGTGCAGTCGGAAAGTGATTTTATGGGAATTTCGACTGTGAAATGAAGACACATGGGAGGATTTAAGTTGAGACGTAAACAATTATATGCAATGATCCTGGCAGGTGCACTTGCTACCGGTGGTGTGCCGGTTACTGCAATGGCAGCAGATGCTGCATCTGAAACAGCAGGTGAGGAAACGGGAGATTTCGGATCTTCCGAAGATACAGATAATTCTGCAGCCGAAGAACAGCCGACAGAAGCACCGGCAGAACCGACAGAGGCACCGACAGAGCCGGAACAGCCGACCGAGGCACCAGCCGAAGAACCGGCAGAGGAGCCGACAGAAGCACCAGCAGAACAGCCGGCGGAAGAAACTACAGAAACTGAGACGGTAGCAGAAGAGAATACAGCTACTGGAATTGCTATTATTAATAAGGATGCCGCTGGTAATGATGTACCAGACTATCAGCCATCACTTCAGGCAGCAATTGATAAAGTAGAAGCTGCAACATCAGATTCAGAAGCTACAGTAATCGAGGTTTCCGATCAGCTTGAATTATCATCTACAGTTACAATAGAGAATAAGAAAGTCTGCATCCGTGCAGCGGGAGATGTTTCTATCGGAAGGGCAGATGATTCTTTTAAAGGAGATATGTTCCAGGTATCTGGAGAAAATGCTTCCCTGCAGTTTGAAGTAAAAGATGGTGGCAAACTGACAGTCAGTGGTGCATTTACGGATACAAGCATTACAGCAGAGGGTTCCATTGTTAAAGTGACCGATGGAAGTTTTGGACTTTTTTCAAATGTAATTCTTACCGGAAATAACAGCAGTGCAAAGGGCGCAGCAATTGACTGCACAAACGGACAGATTGCTCTTGCAGGTGGTACGATCACCGGAAATACCGGTGCAAATGGTGCTGTATACAGTGACTCCGATATTCTTGTACAGGGCACTGTTATAGTAAAAGATAATAAGATCGCGGATGTACAGGCAAACGTATATCTGGATAAGGAAGCAAAATTTATGATTACAAATGAGCTTACAGGTTCAGAGATTTCCTTTACTCATGCTAATGCAGCAGATGGCTGGCAGGTGCTTGGTGCGGCAGACAAGGTAGAATCAAGTGTTTTTGAGAGTGCTGTGAAACAGTTTGGCTATGATACAGATGAGTATACTCTGAATGCAGCTGATACAACAACAAAAACAGTCACATTGAAAAAGAAGGCAGATACACCGGATCCAGATCCGGAACCGACAAAGGATTTCCTTAGCTATAAAAGTGGTACACTGAAATGGACGAGTCATACAGCAGTTTCTGTTGAACTGTCTAATACCAAGGATTGTAAGTGGTATTATACTTATGTAGATTCAGGAACAAGCGAAGCCAAAATCAAAAAGATGTATGATGCAAAACATACTACAACATCAGTTAAGGCAAATAAAGGATTTACAGTTACAGCAACAAATGTTCCGGAAAAGAATAACAAATGGCTGGTTGTTTTTGCGACATCTACTGATGGAACGACTGAAATGAAATATTTCAAACTTGACGAGGACAGCTTCAATAAAAAACGTCCGCCTAAGGAAGCGTCTTTCCTGACTTATAAGAGCGGTACTTTGAAATGGACAAATCATACTACCGTTTCTTTGGATTTTTCTACAACTCAGGATTGCAAATGGTATTATTTCTTTGTAGATGCAGATACCAGTGTAGAGACAATCCAGAACATGTATGATTCAAGCCGGGCTACAAATGCAGTAAAAGCAAATACAGCATTCACTGTCAAAGCAGAGAATGTTCCGGAGGCAGACAGTTGGCTGGTTGTTTGTGCAAAGCCTACAACTGGTAAAGCTAAGATGAGTATTTTTAAATTAAATACTCCTAGCTTTAAGACGAAACGTCCGCCTGCATCAAACAATAATACTCGTAAAGCACGTACCTATTCTGTCTCTGAACTTGCTTCCAAGAGCAAGATCACCGGTCTGAAGGATCCGCTGAAATTTACTCCGGGTACATTTTATGAGTTTTCAGTAACCGGAGCCGGTCAGAATGATGAGCCGCCGTATGTTTCCGGCGATGAAAGATGGATTCCGATGTACTGGAGTATGAAGGAAAATCCGACGGAAACTTCAGACAAGAATACTACTTTCCGAATTGGTTCTCCGAAAGGTATCAAAGATGCTAAGACTTACAACATCTATGTATTCTTCAAGAAACAGATTTACAACGGATCAGAATGGCAGGATACAGATGTAATTGAATCCGTCAAAACCCAGTTCAGCTCACAGGAACTTACAGATGCTGACCTTACCATAACCCCAACCGGAGATGGAGATGGAACAGGCGGCGGAAGCGGAAGTGGAAGCGCAACTGACGCAGAGCTGACTGCAACAGAAGCAGCAACAGAGAAAGCAAATGGTTCCAGCTCCAAGTCCGCAGTTTCTACTATGGATGAATCTCCAATCGGAACTATGGCAACACTGGCAGTACTCTCACTGCTGGCAGCCGGATATATCCTGATCCGCAAACGCAAAAAAGACATTTAATAAATTTCAAAACAAAAGATTTTACAGAGGCAGGTTCTTTTGACCTGCCTCTTTTCATATATTAATACAGGGCAGATACATGATTTTGGATAAAAAATCTGTAATAAAAGAAATATGGAGGGAAAAGATTATGCCAGATACACGATCCTGTACATATGAAGATCTTTATTATGAAATGTGGGAGATTTCCCAGAGATACAGCCAGATCGCACAGTTTCGCGTCATTGGGAAAAGTCATGATGAGAGAATGATTCCGATGGTAGAACTGGGAAAAGGGACAAATTGTATTTTCTGTCTTTCCGGGCTTACCGGACTGGACAGGCAGACACCGATGTTTCTGATCCGGATGATGCAGGAATATGTCAAAGCCTGGGAAAGTGGATGGAAGATGGAAGAAATCTATGAAGTCGGAGAAGTTCTACAAAACTGGCGTCTATGCTTCATACCGCTGCTCAATCCCGATGGTTATGAAATCTATACAGGAGATTTCCAGGCGATTCGTAATCCGATCTATCGGCAGATGCTTCGCATGCAGGAAATACCGAGTCAGGAGTATACCGGGAACAGCAGAGGCGTTGATCTCAGAAAGAACTTTCCTACACAATATTATCAGCGTAAACAGGTTATGCAGCAGCCTGCAAGTGAAAATGAGACGAAAGCATTGATCCGGATCTTTCAGGAATATCCAAGTTGTGGACTTTTATCATTTGACCATTTTCGAAATCGTATTTTGTATTTTAAACAGTCGAAATCTTTTGCAGCAAACCAGAAAAGTTATCGTCTGGCGAGACATCTCCAGAAATGTAGCAGTTACTACATGGAGAATTCCGGAAATGGCCAGGGGGATTTTTCTGTTGCAGGCCGTCCGGGAACCGGTTCGCCGGAACAGTTTTATGCAGAAATCTGCCATAAGCCGTCATTTCGGATCGAAACCCTGGAAGCAGAAGGAAAGACCAGAGAAGAGCAGCTGCAAAGCGAATATCGAAAGATCCATACCCTTCCGCTTGAGTATTTGTTTTCACTGTAGATATTCCGCTTGCACATATCAGAAATTTTTTGTACAATATATAATTGTTAGCATTTTGACCATGAAAGAATATTTTATCAGATCTGACTGATCATCGAGATATTACGAATCTATGGATAAGGAGTTATTGGAAATGACAAAAGAATCACAGAAAACAAATACCATGACTGCGGAAGAAACTGCACGTCAGAATTCTTTTATTGAACTGGCAAAGACACTTACTGCACAGAAATCAAATACACTTGGCCGCCCTCTGACTTACTGCCTGACAACATTTGGATGTCAGATGAATGAGAAACAATCCGAAGTTGTGGCAGGAATCATGGATGAGATCGGCTATCACAGACAGGATAACGAGGAAGCAGATGTCGTGATCTACAATACCTGTACTGTCCGTGAAAATGCAAACCTCAAGGTTTATGGAAGACTTGGACATCTTCACAGCCTCAAGGACAAGAATCCGGATATGAAGATCATCCTGTTCGGCTGTATGATGCAGGAGCCGCATGTTGTTGAGAAGATCAAGAAGACATACCCATTCGTAAACCTTGTTTTTGGAACCCACAATATTTTTAAATTTGCCGAGCTGTTTTAT
>NZ_JBBMEI010000080.1:0-14495 GCF_040096655.1 Blautia intestinihominis
GTCATGTGAGGATAGAGTTTTTAATTCACGGCGAGGCTATATAATTAACAGTAAATGAGTAGCCCTAATAAAACAGCATAATGACTGAAAAAAGAGGAGAAAGCATGAATCTTTTTGAATTATATAAAATAATAAATGAAAATCTTCAGCAGAAATCCAACCTTCTGGCGACGGTGCTGGAGGGAGAGGCAGCCGGAACCAGGTATTTTTGGGCAGATGGGGAACTTCTGGGATATACAGGCACCGGCGAGGTGAACGAAGAACTCAAAACACAGATCACAGAGACACCGCAGAGCGGCATTTATGAAATAGAAGGGCAGAAATTTTTCATAGAGCATCTCAAACGTCAGGCGCATCTTGTGATCTGTGGAGGCGGGCATGTATCACAGCAGGTGATCGAACTCGCAGGGAAAGTCGGATTTCATGTGACAGTTCTGGAAGACAGACCATATTTTGCGGACCGCGCGAGAGAAGCCGGAGCAGACCTTGTTCTCTGCGATGCCTTCGAAAAAAGCCTGCAGGGAATCGCCGGAACGCCGGATACCTATTTTCTGGTGGTGACCAGAGGACATCGTTTTGACCGTGCCTGCCTTGAACAGATTCTGAAGAAACCATATGCCTATGTGGGAATGATGGCGAGCCGCGGACGTTCTGCACTTCTGAAGAAACAGATGGCTGGGGATGGTTTTGACAGAAAAGCACTGGATGAGATGTATACACCGGTAGGGCTTTCTATCCATGCGGAAACCCCGGAGGAAATTGCAGTTTCCATTGTGGCAGAACTGATCCAGATCAAGAACCAGACAAAAAAAACAGCCGGATACGATTCTCTTCTCATGGAGTATCTCACAGGAGTGAAGGAGCCGGGTCAGCCAAAAGTTCTTGCGACGATCATAGCCCGCAGAGGTTCAGCCCCGCGTTCGATAGGAACCAAGATGCTGGTACTCGGTGATGGAAGGATCATCGGCACGATCGGCGGCGGCTGTATGGAAAGCGAAGTCCAGCACCAGTGTCTGAGACTTCTCCGCGAAGAAAACGAAAAGTCCCGCATCGTCTGTGCTGACATGACAGTATCACAGGCAGAGGACGAAGGAATGGTCTGTGGTGGAACCATCGATGTTTTTCTGGAAAAATTTGAATGATTTCGAAGAAATAAAATAAAAAATACAATTCTGCAGAACGCTGTGTTATAATAAAAACACTTGAAAGAAGAGACCAGGAAGGCAGCTTTTTGAGACTGCCGCATCATATCATAATGGAGGATGAGATTATGAAAAAAAGAAGTATGATCGTAGCTGCACTGTGCAGCATGTGCCTTGCACTCAGTAACCCGATCCCGGCAATGGCAGATGCATCCAAAGTAGTAACACTTGGTGCAGATCTTACAGATGAACAGAAGAATACCATGATGAAGTACTTCAAGGCAGATGCAAGCCAGGTACAGATCATCACAGTTAATAACCAGGATGAGCGCAATTATCTGGGAAAATATATTTCAAGCGCACAGATCGGTACAAGAACTTTAAGCTGCGCCTATGTGAAACCAACCCAGTCCGGCGGCATCAAGGTTCGTACTGCAAACCTCAACTACGTAACCTGCAATATGCTTGCAAATGCACTTTCCACAGCAGGTGTTTCCAACTGCGAGGCAGTTGCAGCCTGCCCGTATGAAGTTTCCGGAACAGGAGCACTTACCGGTGTCATGATGGCTTACGAGACAGCCAGCGGCAAGCAGCTTGATTCCACCAAGAAAGACCTTGCTACCAAGGAAGTCGTAGTTACCGGAGATGTTGCACAGCAGGTCGGCGGCGACAATGCTACCAACATCATCAACCAGGCGAAACTGCAGATCATCGGTGACAATGTTCAGAACGCAGACGAGATCTACAACATCGTCAACAACATTGCAATCCAGAACAACGTATCTCTGAGCTCCGATGAATTGAATACGATCACAGCACTTCTTCAGGAAATCGTACAGCAGAATTACGACATTCAGGAAATGAAGCAGACTCTGGAAAGCATCCAGAAGAACCTCGACAAGACTATGAATAACGACAGTTCTTCCGATGATTCTTCCTCAGATGATTCCTCTTCCGATGGCGAAGAAGATCTTGTAGATGAAGATTCCAGTGACGGCGAAGATATCACCGAGGACGTAGACAGCGATGTTCTTGATGGCGCCAAGGAATCTTACACCGAGGATGCCAGCGTTGCAGAGGATACAGGCATGAATGACGTTCTGGAACCGGACGACGGCTCTGAGGATGATGGCATGGGAATCCCGGAGGCAACTGAAGACGGAACACAGGACAATTACGAAGAAATTACAGAAACTCCGGAAGGAACAGATTCTACAGACACCAGTACAGATGAATCTGACAGCAGTTCCGATGATGGTACAGGAATTCCGGAAGCAACCGGTGATGAGACATACGAAACAGACGAATCTTATGGAGAAACTTCAGATTCCGGCGATCAGGGAACAGATGAAAGCACAGATTCTTACGATCAGTCCACTGACGAAGGAACAGACGCTTCCACAGAGGATACTTTAAATACAGATTCCCTCGATGATGCTTCAAAGGCACAGTTTGACCAGGCAGAACAGTTCTGCGAGGGAGAATACAATGGAGATATCGCAGTTCTCAATGCTGTAATGCCAAATGCAGCGCAGCCGACCGTGACTCTTGATACAGACACCGCTTCCAAACTTACAAAGAAAGTTCTTGAGGCATATCTGAATGTTCTCAAGGATGGCGGAGCAACTTATACAGCATCAGAAACAGATATCTATGTATCCAGTCAGCTCAATATGGTCAACAATGACATGAAGAAGATCTTCAGCATTGAGACTGAGCCGGCAACAGACGATATCCTTGCAGCTCAGTCCGCAGAAGACAGACAGACTCTGTACAATGATACCATGAAGTTCTTTGAACAGCTTTATGGTGAGAGTACAGACACTTCTGCTCAGCAGGAATCTACAGATGAGACTTCTTATGATGAGGAGTCTTATGACGAAGAATCCTACAACGAAGAGTACTAATCATTAGGTAAAGCCCTCAGGCCGCAGCTTTTCTGAATAACCAGGAAGCTGCGGCTTTTTGCAGCTTTTTTGAGAACTGCAAAACTGTGATTTTTTTGTGAGCCCTGCGAAAAACTGGAAATCTAAAAGCATCTGTGATAGAATAGAGAGAAATCTTGTTGTTACTGTGGACAGTAACAACTTGCTAACTAATTGATGGGGAATATATAGCCGAAAGGGGAAATAATATGAGTCTTGCAGTGGTTACACTGAAAAAAGGAGAGGGAAGACTTCTCAAATCCGGTGGCATGTGGGTCTTTGACAACGAGATCGCCAGTATTATGGGAAGCTTTGTAAATGGAGATATCGTGCTGGTACATGATTTTGACGGATATCCGCTTGGAAGAGGATTTATCAACACCAATTCCAAGATCACGGTACGTCTGCTTTCCAGAGATGAGAATCAGCATATAGACGAGGACTTTTTTGAAAAAAGAGTAAGAGATGCCTGGGAATACCGCAAAAAGGTAACAGATACTTCAAGCTGCCGCCTGATCTTTGGCGAGGCAGATTTCCTGCCAGGTCTGACAGTTGACAAATTTGAGGATGTTCTGGTCGTACAGTCCCTTGCACTTGGAATCGACCGCTGGAAAGAAATGATCCTCGAACTTATCAGGAAAGTTCTTGCAGAGGACGGAATCAACATCCGTGGAATCTACGAGAGAAGTGATGCCAAAGTCCGCAAGCAGGAAGGAATGGAACTTCACAAGGGCTTCATCGGACCGGAGTTCCCGACTCTTGTTGAGATTGTCGAAAATGGAGTGAAATATCAGGTCGATGTCAAGGACGGACAGAAGACAGGATTTTTCCTGGATCAGAAATACAACCGTCTTGCGATCCAGAAACTCTGCAAGGATGCGAGAGTCCTGGACTGCTTTACACATACAGGTTCTTTTGCACTGAATGCGGGAATTGCAGGAGCAAGAGAAGTTACCGGCGTGGATGCTTCTGAGCTTGCTGTTCATCAGGCACAGGAGAATGCGAAGCTGAACGGGCTGGACGGCAGAGTTAAATTTATCTGTGAGGATGTTTTTGAACTGCTTCCGAGACTGGAAGAAGAGGGCGAGAAATATGACGTTGTGATCCTCGATCCGCCGGCGTTTACCAAGTCACGAAGCTCTATCAAGAATGCAGTCAAGGGTTACAGAGAGATCAACCTGCGTGGTATGAAGCTTGTCAGGGATGGAGGATTCCTTGCAACCTGTTCCTGTTCTCACTTTATGGATTATGAACTCTTTACCAAGACGATCGGACAGGCCGCACGAAATGCACACAAGAGACTGCGCCAGGTAGAATACAGAACTCAGGCACCGGATCATCCGATCCTGTGGTCTTCAGATGAATCTTATTATCTGAAGTTTTATGTGTTCCAGGTGTGCAGTGACAGATAAAAATAATCTTACATAATAATAGTGACATCATTTCATTAAAGAAAGAAGGACTTGCATGAGAGAAAAGTTTATCAAGTTTATGGAAGGACGCTATGGAGTAGACGCATTTGCAAGATTTACGATGGGCGTTGCATTTGTGATGATCATTCTGTCCATGTTTATCCGGAGCAGAGTCGGCGCGGCGTTTGATACCATTGGCCTTCTTGCGATCCTTTATACTTATTACAGAATGCTTTCCAGAGATATACAGAAGCGTTATGCCGAAAACCAGAAATATCTGTCCATTACATCCGGCATAAGACAGAAATTCAACCGTGAGAAAAACATCATGCAGCAGAGAAAGGAATATCACATTTATTCCTGTCCGAACTGCAAACAGAAGATCCGTATTCCGAGAGGAAAAGGCAAGATAGAGATCGACTGTCCGAAATGCCACACGAAATTTATCAAAAAAAGCTGAATACGATCTGAGATCAGAATACAGCCGGAGGTCTTATGTTTGGTTATGTGGTAATGAATAAACCGGAGATTAAATTCAAGGATTTTGACCTGTATCGTTCTTTTTACTGTGGTCTCTGCAGAGAACTGCGGGATCGCTATGGAGTGACAGGACAGATTTCCCTGACATATGATATGACGTTTGTGATCCTTCTCCTGAGCGGGCTCTATGAGCCGCCGACAAGGAAGGGAACGACGAGATGCATCATCCACCCTGTACGGAAACAGCCGGTCCGCAAAAATGCGATCACAGAGTATGCCGCAGATATGAATGTTTTTCTTGCATACTATAAATGTGAGGATGACTGGAAAGACGAGAAGAAGCTTCTGAGTCTTTTGTACGGGAACCTCCTTCGGGGCAAAGAGAAGCATGCAGAAGAGCGGTGGCGTAAGAAAGTCGACACGATCGTTTCACTTCTGAATGAACTTTCTGAGATGGAGAAGGCGGGGGAAGAGAATATCGATTGCATTTCCGGATGTTTCGGGAAGATCATGGAGGAGATCTTTGCGTATCGGGCAGATCTGTGGGAACCGACACTGCGCCGGATGGGCTTTTTCCTGGGTAAATTTATTTATCTCATGGATGCCTATGATGATGTAGAGGAAGATATCAAAAAAGGAAATTACAATCCTTTTTCCAGAAGTTATATAATGGAAGGGTTCGATGAACAGGTACGGCAGATGCTGATCATGATGATAGCAGAGGTCTGCCGGGAATTTGAAAAACTTCCTATTATTAAATATACCGATATACTGCGGAATATTCTGTATTCCGGAGTCTGGTGCAGATTTGAAGCAGTGTCCGGTAAGAGGAAGAAAGAGCAGGAGAAAGAAAATGTTTGATCCATACAGTGTCCTTGGCGTTTCCAGGGATGCATCCGATGAAGAAATCAAAAAGGCATACCGGAAACTGAGCAGGAAATATCATCCGGATGCAAATATCAATAATCCAAACAAAGAACAGGCGGAAGAGAAGTTCAAGGAAGTCCAGCAGGCTTATGAACAGATCATGAAAGAAAAGGAATACGGCTCCTCTTATGGAAATGCAGGCGGCTACTACGGTGGATTTACAGGCCGTCAGAACAGCACTTACCAGGATGAGGAGGCAATCCGCAGACAGGCAGCTGCCAATTATATCCAGAGCCGTCATTTCCAGGAGGCAATGAATGTACTCTCGTCCCTGAAGCAGAGGAACGGAGAGTGGCATTACCTTTCTGCGATGGCAAATATGGGACTTGGAAATAATGTCAATGCACTGGAGGATATCCGGACAGCGGTAAACCTGGAGCCGGATAATGTACAGTATCGTATGCTCCTTCAGAGAATGGAGGGCGGCGGAACCTGGTATCAGGAACAGCAGAATCCTTTTGGCGGAATGCCGGTGGATGGAAGCGATTACTGTATGAAGCTCTGTATCGCAAATATGCTCTGCGGACTGTGCTGTCCGGGCGGCGGTGTATTCTGCTGCTGAGAAAATTATTCAGTATTACTAAATGAATAAAAGAAAATACAAATCAACGGATTGACATTTTTTAGTTGTGATATTATCATAGTATCGTACTGCTGTGATAAAGCAAAAGCAGCAGGTCAGGTTCCTGTAACCGAGCAGGCAGGAACTTTAGAAGTACAATGGAAAAGTACAGGAGGAAATCTTAAGATGAGTATTCGTATTGGAATTTTAGGTTATGGAAACCTTGGACGAGGCGTAGAATGTGCAGTTAAGCACAATCCGGATCTTGAGCTTGTAGCAGTTTTTACACGCCGTGATCCTTCAACAGTAAAAATCCTCACAGATACAGCAAGCGTTTATCATGTAGATGAAGCAGAAAAAATGAAAGACAAGATCGATGTTCTGATCCTCTGCGGAGGAAGTGCAACAGACCTTCCGGAGCAGACACCGAAATATGCACAGTGGTTCAATGTCGTAGACAGCTTTGACACTCATGCAAGAGTTCCGGAGCATTTTGCAAACGTAGACAAGGCAGCTTCCGAGAGCGGCCATGTAGGAATCATCTCCGTAGGCTGGGACCCGGGAATGTTCTCTCTGAACAGACTGTATGCAAATGCAATCCTTACCAACGGTAAAGATTATACATTCTGGGGCAAGGGTGTAAGCCAGGGACATTCCGATGCGATCCGCAGGATCGACGGAGTCAAAGACGGCAAACAGTACACCATCCCGGTAGAAGCAGCACTGGAAGCTGTAAGAAACGGAGAAAATCCGGAACTTACAACAAGACAGAAACACACCAGAGAGTGCTTCGTAGTAGCTGAGGAAGGTGCAGACCTTGCACGTATCGAGAACGAGATCAAGACTATGCCGAACTACTTCGATGAGTACGATACTACAGTACACTTCATCACAGAAGAAGAACTGAAACGTGATCACAGCGGGATCCCGCACGGTGGATTTGTTATCCGTTCCGGCAAAACAGGCTGGAATGATGAGAACAGTCATGTGATCGAATATAGCCTGAAACTGGATTCTAACCCGGAATTCACTTCTTCCGTAATCGCAGCATATGCAAGAGCAGCATACCGCATGAGCCAGGAAGGACAGAAAGGCTGCAAGACAGTTTTTGATGTTGCACCGGCTTACTTAAGCGCACAGGACGGAGCAGAACTTCGTAAACATCTTCTTTAAGATCAATTTCAGCAGAGCGGGAAACACATGCCTGATATCTTATGTGAGACATCAGGCAGTGTTTCCCGCTCTTTTTATGTATTGACGTATCATAAATCTTGCGATATAATACCTACATGATATTGTAATAATATTGTAAAATTTGCAACGAAAAAAGTAACAATAAGTTTTTCGGAAAGAGGACGATATATGAAGAAGGTATGTAGAAAAGCTGGACTTTTGGGGATACTTTTGGGGCTCATGCTTTTTGCAGCAGGATTTGCCGTACATACAACGACAGTAGATGTTCAGGCTGCAACAACGACAGGATTTCGTACAGTAAACGGCAAAACTTACTATTACAAGAGCGGCAAGAAGGTCAAGGGATGGCTGACACTTGGAAGTAATAAGTACTTTCTGAATACGAAGACCGGAGTTCTTCTTAAGGGCTGGCAGAGAAGTTCCAAGGGAGCGATGAGATACTTCGATTCCCGTACAGGAGCAATGTACAAGGGATTTAAGAAGATTGGTAGGAATTACTATTATTTCAAACCGTCTACAGGCTACACGGTCAGTGGCTTTGTCAAAACTTCAAGTACCGTTGTGAGATATTTTTCATCAGGCAGTTACACGATGGCAACTGGCTGGATGAAGAACAGCAAGGGCGAGAAGTGGTATTTTACCCCATCAACAGGAATTATGTACAGGGGACTTAAGAAGATTGGAGCCTATTATTACTACTTTGATGGGACAACCGGTGCAGCCAAGAGCGGATTCCTGACAGCAGCCAACGGAAATGTCCGTTATTTCCGCGGAAAGACCTATGTAATGGCAACCGGATGGCTTGGCAGCAGCAGCGGCAAACGCTACTACTTCGCAAAGAATACAGGTGTCATGTACAAAGGCTTCAAGACAGTTGATGGCAAGACTTACTATTTCAATCCAAAAACAGGAGTTGTAACTACCGGCTGGGTAAAGGAAAATGGTAAGACTTATTATATTGATCCAAGCACAACCACGATAACAACAGGTACGAAGCTGATTGACGGCAAATATTACGTTTTTGACTCAAACGGAGTTATGACGGGCTCTTATGCTGACAGTTCCAACTCTGGTCCGACAGCACCAACCTCTGCAAGAACGCTTAAGAATTATCTCGCAGGAGCACTGCAGCCGGTAGGTAAGGCCCTTTATGTATGGGGCGGCGGCTGGACAGATTCCACAAGAAAAGGTGTAAGTCCGACCTGGGTTTCCTGGTATAACAGTCAGACGAGCAGTTACAACTATAATAATTACAGGGATTTAACAACTGCAAACAGAATCAAGGGACTTGACTGTTCTGGATTTGTAGGATGGGCATCTTATCAGGTTATGCATACAAAGTCTGGAGAAGGCGGTGGATATACCGTAGTTTCCGGAGATATTGGTTCTTATTATCAGAATACTCTGAAGTGGGGACGGATCGTAAACCAGAATTATCTTTCTCAAACAAAATGGAAGATGCAGCCAGGAGATATTGGCTATGATTCCGGACATACCTGGATCGTTCTTGGACAGTGTTCAGATAAGAGTGCTGTGATCGTTCATTCCACACCACAGGCAGGCTGCCAGATTGCAGGAACCTGCACACCGGATGGGGATTATGACAGCCAGGCAGTTGCACTTGCCAAAACTTATATGTCCAGATATAAGGGATATACGAAATACGAATATCATCCATCCTGTGGAAACTATATTCGAAGAGGAAATTATCTGAGATGGTACAGCAGTACACTTTCTGATCCGGATGGATATAAGAACAAGACAGCAGCACAGATACTTGCAGATCTGTACAGCTAAAATAAAGCATTAACAGTGAAGAGAAGCAGTTTTCATTACAGAAGACTGCTTCTTTTTTTCGTATTCTTTACTAAATGTTACAAAAATTTAAATTTTTTAATTATTTACTCTTGCGTTCTTGAGAACGATATGTTAATATGTAAAAGAAGTTCAATAAGATATTTCGAAAATGTTACAAAATAGATTGATTTAGATTATGAGGTGAAAACATGAAGAAACGAATTGTTTGCATGACGTTAGCATTAATGATGACAGCATCACAGGTTGTCAGCGTAAGCGCGTCAAGAGAAGACGAGCTGAGAGAGGAACAGGCAGCTACCAGCGCACAGTTGGATGCTACATACGCACAGATCGACCAGCTTTATTCAGCAAAGCAGCAGTTACAGAGCGAAATTGATGCTTTGGATGCAAATCTTGTGAATGTCATGGTTTCCATTCAGACCCTTGAGGGAGATATCAGCAATAAAGAAACTGACATTCAGAATACCCAGACAGCACTTGAGAAAGCACAGAATGCCAAGACTAAACAGTACGAAGCAATGAAAGAACGTATTCAGTACATCTATGAGAAGGGCGGCAATGCTGCATGGTTCCAGATGATGATGGATGCTGATAACCTTTCTGATCTTCTTACTAAAGCAGAATACACACAGAAGATGTATGAATACGACAGACAGAGCCTTGAGAAATATGCCAACACCATTGACCAGGTAACACAGCTCGGTGACCAGTACAAACAGGAGAAGGCAGAACTCGAGGGAATGAAACAGGAATACGAATCTGAGTCAGTAAACCTTCAGACACAGATCGATACCAAGAAAGCCAACTCCGCAGACTGCGACAATGAGATCGCATACGCACAGCAGATGGCAACAGAGTATTCCAACCTGATCGTTCAGCAGCAGGCAGAGATCGAACAGCTTGAGGCAGAGCGTATCGCCGCTGAGGAAGAAGCAAGACGTCAGGCAGAGGCAGAAGCCGCTGCAGCAGCAGAGGAAGCTGCAAGACAGGCCGCTGAGGAAGAGGCAGCACAGGAAGAAGACCAGAGTAACTCTGATGAAGAAGATCAGGAAGATGAGGATCACTCTGAGGATAGTGAAGACACAGACGACGAAGAATCCGATGAGGATCATTCTGAGGATGAAAATACAGACAGTGACTACAGCGAAGACGAGGACACATCATCTGATGACAGCAGCAGTGATGATGTAGAGTACGATGAGTACGGCAACGTGATCGACAGCGACAACACTGTAGATCCGGATGATTATGAGAGTTCATCATCCAGCTCCTCAAGCTCATCCAGTTCTTCATCCTCAAGCTCAGGATCTTCTATCGTAGATTATGCAATGCAGTTTGTTGGAAACCCGTATGTATGGGGCGGCACAAGCCTTACAAACGGTGCTGACTGTTCTGGTTTCACGCAGAGTGTCTATGCACAGTTTGGCTACAGCCTTCCGAGAACATCCTACGAGCAGCAGAACTGGGGAACTGAGGTTTCTTATGCAGATGCACAGCCAGGCGACCTGATCTGCTATGGTGGACATGTTGCAATCTATATGGGCAATGGACAGATTGTACATGCGTCTAACTCCCAGGATGGTATTAAGATTAGTAATGATGCTACTTATAGGACTATTCTTTCTGTAAGAAGACCGTCATAATTTTTCATAAAATGTATGCATAAAAACGGTGGTGTAAAAACTGCCGTTTTTTTGTTTTGTGGGGCGGTCTTGCATTACAAATGCGTCACTGCCGGGTGCCCCCGGCAAACAAAAATGTTGACTTTCCAAAGATAAAGTATTAAAATGTCATAAAGCGCAACGGGGCACTTCATAGTTTCGTGCGCTTTTTTTTACTTTAAAGCAGTCCCATCTGCTTTATTCAACACGGTGATATGTTCCGCAAGGACATATGGATGAAAAATATATATTTCAGGAGGAAACGAAAATGAGAAGGAGCAAAATGTGGAGAATGTTGACAGTAGCAGCTGTAGCAGCATCTATGACATGCGGAGTATTTGGCGTACAGAGTGTAAGCGCGGCTGACAAAAAGACCCTCAAAGTTGCAATGGAATGCGGATACGCTCCATACAACTGGACACAGCCGGATGATTCCAACGGAGCAGTGCAGATCTCCGGAAGTTCCGACTATGCATATGGTTATGACGTTATGATGGCGAAGAAGATCGCAGACGAACTTGGTTACGACCTTGAGATCGTCAAACTTGACTGGGATTCCCTCGTACCGGCAGTTCAGTCCGGACAGGTTGACTGTGTTATCGCAGGACAGTCCATCACCAAAGAACGTCAGCAGATGGTTGATTTCACAGATCCATATTATTATGCATCGATCATCACTCTGGTAAAAGAGGATGGAGACTATAAAGACGCAGCAAGTGTAGAAGACCTCAAAGGAGCAACAGTTACTTCCCAGCAGAATACCATCTGGTATGATTCCTGCCTGCCGCAGATCCCGGACGGAAACATCCTTCCAGCACAGGAAAGCGCACCGGCAATGCTGGTAGCTCTGGAATCCGGTAAATGTGATGCAGTCGTAACAGATATGCCTACAGGAAAAGCTGCCTGCGTAGCTTACCCGGATTTCAAACTCCTTGACTTCACAGGAACAGACGGAGAATTCGAAGTATCTGACGAGGACATCAACATCGGTATCTCCCTCAAGAAAGGAAACGATGAACTCAAAGATGCGATCAACGGAGTTTTAAGCGAGATGACAGAAGACGACTTCAACGATATGATGGACGAAGCAATCTCAGTTCAGCCACTGTCCAGCGAGTCATAAAGGAGGAGCAAAATGCTGCCTGAAAGTTTTGGAGGAAGAATCATATATCTTCTTCAGCAATATGGTCCCTCTTTCGCGAAGGGAGCCGGAGTCAGCATGTGGTTGGCACTGGTCGGAACACTTTTTGGATGCATCATCGGTTTTCTCGTAGGTATCGTGCAGACGATCCCGGTAGACAAAAACGATTCCACAGTCAAGAAGGTACTGATCAAAATCGTGAAATTTATCCTTGCCTGCTATGTGGAGTTCTTCCGTGGAACTCCTATGATGGCACAGGCAATGTTTATCTACTTCGGTAGTGCATACCTGTTCAATATCAATATGTCCATGTGGTTTGCCGCGATCTTCATCGTATCCATCAACACAGGTGCATACATGGCAGAGACTGTCCGCGGCGGTATCCTTTCCATTGACCCGGGTCAGACAGAAGGAGCCAAGGCGATCGGCATGACACATGTACAGACCATGATCAATGTTATTTTGCCACAGGCACTGCGTAACATCATGCCGCAGATCGGCAACAACCTGATCATCAACATCAAAGATACCTGTGTACTTTCCATCATCGGTACGGTAGAACTTTTTTACACGACCAAAGGTGTGGCAGGTGCACTGTATACATACTTTGAGTCCTTCACAATTGCCATGGTCATTTACTTTATCATGACCTTTACCTGTTCCAGGATCCTTCGCGTGATCGAGCGTAAGATGGACGGACCGGACAACTATGACCTGGCAACCGCAGATACCCTGACACATACAAGTGGTATGTATTCTTATAAGGAAAGGAAGGACAACAGAGAATGAGTGAAACGATCCTGGAAGTGCAGCACCTGGGAAAATCCTTCGGAACACATGAGATCCTGAGAGACATTGATTTCTCTGTAAAACCGAAAGATGTTACCTGCATCATCGGACCTTCCGGTTCAGGTAAATCCACACTGCTGCGCTGTATGAACCTTCTGGAGACACCTTCATCCGGCGAGATCCGCTACCACGGAACAAACATCATGGACAAACACGTGAACGTTCCGAAGTACCGCTCCAAAGTCGGCATGGTGTTCCAGAACTTTAACCTTTTTAACAATATGACAGTTCTCAAAAACTGCACAGTCGGACAGGAAAAAGTCCTCAAAAAAAGCAAAGAAGAGGCACACAAAAACGCAATGATGTATCTCGAAAAAGTCGGCATGGCCCCATACATCAATGCAAAGCCGAAACAGCTTTCCGGTGGACAGAAGCAGAGGGTAGCGATCGCAAGAGCCCTTGCGATGGAACCCGAGATCCTGCTCTTTGACGAGCCGACATCCGCCCTCGACCCGCAGATGGTCGGAGAGGTTCTGGAAGTCATGAGAACCCTTGCCAAAGATGGTCTGACGATGATCATCGTCACACATGAGATGGCCTTCGCCAGAGATGTGGCGAAGCATGTGATCTTCATGGGCGATGGAGTTATCGTGGAAGAGGGAACTTCCCATCAGATCTTTGAAGATCCACAGAAAGAACAGACGAAGGAATTTCTGAGCCGTTTCAGAAATTCCTGATGGGAACTGCCCAGCGGGGCGGCTGTTTGGCAAATAAGAAAACCCTGAGGGGGACGATCTCATAGTTGCGAAGGCCGATTGTCCCCCTCAGACTCCCCCTTTTTGGCCACGCCTGGTGCATCAAGACGGAACGGGTTGACGTCAACTGTTTAAGGCTGTTTCGCTGACGCGAAAAGCGCGGGAACTTGAGCTTGCGAGAACTGGGGTTCCCGCGAGCACGTCGAAGGCGTGATGTTGACGGGCCCGTAGTATGTGATACTGCGGAAGCAGGTAGAACAATAGAATACGTAGGATTGATTAGTTTCAGGTGCAAATCTGAACTATACAGAAAAACCAACAACATAAGTAAGCGCAGACTCATGGGGCAACCGTGCAAGTCTGCGCTTATTTATACGAAAATCTTCCGACTTGAAACACCAGGAGAATTTTTCAAAGACCACCTCATAAGACAAAATTTCCGTCAGATACCCAGCCCAGGGGTTGCAAGGGGACGGGCGGATGTTCCCCTTGCGGTCTTCTTACATGCAAATGTAAATCGCGGGCACATGGGAAGTCCCCATGAAACATTGTTTTAATAAAAATACAATATCCAGCAAAAAAAACTAGACAACACACAAAATATAATATATGCTATAAATGAGCAAATTTGAAAAAATGCACAAAATTATCCTGCTAATTTCATAAATGCTTCAAAATCATCACTTGCT
>NZ_JBBMEI010000081.1:0-13597 GCF_040096655.1 Blautia intestinihominis
GAATGCGACGCGCAGTTATTCAAATCGTCACTTAACAGTGACCCACAGTGTGTGGAATGAGCCTGCGTATGCAGGCTTTTTTGTTTTTTCGCATTATACCATACTGTATAAAAAAACAACAGAAAAAACTATTTTGTTGGATATTATGCCCATATTATCAGTTTTTGATAATACATCCTTCAACTCTATCCCGGTGGAAGACGCCAAAATTGAAATTGTCTTTCCAACTTCTGTTTTTTGTGTTATGCTACTTGATACAAAATTCACGGAGACAACCATCATGAAAACACAAACCAACACACCCAATATGGAGACGGGAAGTATTCCCAGACTCCTTGTGCAGCTGGCGGTTCCGGCAGTTGTCGCACAGATCATCAACCTTCTTTATAACATCGTAGACCGTATCTACATCGGTCACATTCCGGGGATCGGAGCTGCCGCACTGACCGGAGTCGGACTTTTTGCCCCGATTCTGATGCTGCTGAATGCATTTGCCATGCTCGTCGGTTCCGGCGGTGCCCCGCGTGCAGCCATCGCAATGGGAAAGAAGGATAATGATCTGGCAGAAAAAATCCTCGGAAACTGTTTTACTTTATTAGTCGGTCTGTCAATTATACTGACTATCGTATTTTATGTAAGTGCACCGACGCTGCTCAGACTCTTCGGTGCCAGCGATGTCACCTTAACCTACGCATCTGACTATGCCAGAATCTATATTCTGGGAAGCTTTTTTGTCCTGATCGTACTGGGCATGAATACCTTCATTACCACTCAGGGCTTTGCCAGAATCAGTATGATGACTACGGTCATCGGTGCTGTTATCAATATCATCCTGGATCCGATTTTTATTTTTGTTCTTGGTATGGGCGTAAAGGGTGCAGCACTTGCCACTGTTCTCAGCCAGTCCGTAGGAGCTGTGTGGATCCTCCGCTTTCTGACCGGAAAGAAGACGATCCTTCTCCTGAAACGAAGCAATATGCATCTGGAACTCAAGGTTTTTGGTCCCTGCCTTGCTCTTGGTATTTCTACCTTTGTCATGCTGTCAACAGAAAGTCTTCTGTCGATCAGCTTTACCAGCAGTCTTTCCAGATTCGGCGGTGATGTGGCTGTCGGGGCAATGACGATCATTACCAGTATCAGCCAGCTTGTCTCTCTTCCGCTTCAGGGAATCTGCCAGGGCGGACAGCCAATCATCAGCTACAACTTTGGTGCCAATAAGCCAGACCGTGTAAAGAAAGCATTTTTCACACAGTTCTGTACCTGCATCATCTACACATCTGCCTTCTGTCTTGTCGTGATGATTTTTCCAAAGGCATTTGCAGCAATCTTTACTTCAGATAAGGAACTTGTAACATACGCTTCCTGGGCACTCCGCATCTACATGGCCGGAATCTTCTCTATTGGCTTCCAGGTAAGCTGCCAGCAGAGCTTTATGGCTCTCGGCCAAGCGAAAGTCAGTCTGCTTCTTGCCTGCCTGCGTAAGATCATCCTGCTGATACCTCTGATTTTCATACTGCCGAATTTCTTCGACAATAAAGTTTTTGCTGTATTTCTTGCAGAACCGGTAAGCGATATCATAGCTGCTACGGTGACAACGATCACCTTCTTTACACTGTTCAATTCCATTCTTAAGAAAGATAAAAGATAACTGTTCACAGTAATGATAAAAGAAACCCGGGGCCTGCCGCTCCGGGTTTTGCTTATTGCACACTTTTTATTTATCAAATTTTATGATACATACATCCCATGCTGACAGGTGAATTTCACGCTTAGTACTATCAGCACTTCCAAGTATCACTTCAAAATCATCCGCTGCTTCAACTCTTTGCTCTTCCCAGGAATAATTCAGATAGAAACGAATCTTTTCGCCCTTTGCATTGATTCCCTCACGCACAATCACCGGAAATTTCTCCGGAGCTGCTGCATTTATACCAGACTGAGCCAGAATCTTTATCAACATCTGCTGCAGGTAATGTTCTTCAAACATACATCCGATATACCAGGCATTTCCTCTTTCATATGTATGATGTGTAACTGCGGCATACTTTTTCCAGTTCGGATGCTGATATGCAGAAATGATTTCTGCACCATCAGGAATCAGGAGTTCCATGAAGGTCTCTGCCTCTGGTTCACTGCCCTCAAACCCTGTCAGAGTGACATTCTCCGGGAACGTAAACTGCTGATAATACATACCAAAGACTTCATTTAAGATATGTGGCTGTCTGTCAGGATACACTTTTACATTTTCGTTGGCAAAAGCAGTCTTGAAGGTCGCAATCAGTGTGCCGCCCTGAGCAGTATACTTTTTCAGACGTGTGAGGATTTTTTCATCTGCTGTGTACATAGCCGGAAGGATGATTGCCTGGTATTTCTCAATGTTTTCGCTCTCTTCCCAGATAATGTCACACTCAATATTTACTTTGTAAAGTGCATCGTAGATCCAACGGACAACATCATTATAACCAATTCCATTATCGCCTGCTGCACTGGCTTCGATTCCAAACCATTTAAGTGCAGTCAGAGCCTCATTGTTCACCATGATCGCAACTTTGTTATCTTTCTTAAAGCCTGATAAGACAGGTGAAAGTTTCTTAAACTCGCTGCCTATGATACACGCCTCTTTGTATACGGCATTTTCTTCCATGTCATGGCTCAGAAGGCCTTTCCAGTAAGTCTCAAAAGAGTTATGGATTGAATGCCAGTGCCAGTACATCACGCCAAGAGCGCCGGAGGCCAGATGGCTGTATGCCTGCAGGCGAAGCTGTCCGTCATATGGTGTCCAGCCTGGATAACCCTGTGCTTCTGTTTCCAGAACCAGGTAGTTGTCATTTTTGAGACAGCGGATCAGATCACCACCAAATGCGATCTCTGCACCACTCAGGTGATCCTGAGTCGGATGATAAATATCCGTTCCTGCCATGGTCAGATGTTTTGCACATTTAAAATGATTTACATCCGGCTGCACACCGTAGGAATATCCTCTCCACTCAAAATCCAGATTGTGGGTGATAAACTGGTCTTCTCTCTTATATTCGGAAACAATCGCTGCCTGCCAGCCCAGGAATTCTTCCACCAGACTTCTCTGGTATTTTTCAAACTCTGCCCCCAGACTTCCATTGATCGTACCGCGCACATCCGGAAAATCTTCCCAGGCATTGATGCGATTGCTCCAGTAATCCAGACCGAATTCGTGATTCAGAGCATCCAGATCATTATGAAATTTCTCCCGGAGATATTTCACAAAACCGAGCTGCACATTCTTGCCTGCGGTTCCATAATATTTCGTTTCATTATCAAGCTGGAATCCGATCACACATTTGCGGTGTACTGAAACTTCCATCAATTTACGAATGACTCTTTCCGCATAATACCGATAGACCGGATGTGTGATGTCCATGATCTGTCTCGCACCATAGATTCCTCTGCCTTTGACCGTCTCCGCCAGCACATCCGGATAGGCTTTCACCATCCAGGTCGGCACTGCATAGGTCGGAGTCCCTATGATAACGTTAATTTCTGCCTCTTCCATCGCATCCATTACACGGATCACATGTGAAAAGTCAAAAACTCCTTCCTGCGGTTCGCAGGTGCTCCATGTGGATTCTGCGATCCGAACCGTATTGATCCCGGCTTTTTTCATCATGGCAACATCTTTTTCCAGCCGGTCATACGGCATATATTCATCGTAATACGCTGCCCCATAGAGTAATTCCCTCATAATACAATGCCCCCTGTCATTCACTCATGTATTTCCAGCGGCAAACCATCCGGATCCTGGAAAAATGTCATCTTTTTACCTGTATAGTCATCTATTCGAACAGACTCCGTAGCAATCCCTCTGGCATTTAATTCTTTTACCACTTCTTCTACATTGTCTACCTTAAATGCTAGATGCCTGAGTCCAAGAGCTTCCGGATAATTGACTCTTGCAGGTGCATTTTTAATAATAAAAAGTTCTATTTCCTGTTCTCCACAGGCCAGATCAATTTTGTAGTCATCGCGCTCCCTGCGATAATTCTCCCTGATCACATTAAATCCGAGAAGATCCACATAAAAATGCTTCGATTTCTTATAATCACTTCCAATAATAGCTATATGATGAATTAAATTGAACATATTTCCCTCCGTATTCTTCTGACTTGATCAGAATACATTTCGCATCTGTCTACATCAATAATAAACTGCTTTATCCCTTCTATGCAACTCTTTTATTGTTAATGTTCACTTCAGCGGCCTTGGCAATCAGTCCTCTCTCTGATTATCTGCTTGGATTGGATGATCCTCTTCCGTATATTTCTCTATTTCTGTCGTTGTTACCCGTTTGATATGTTGTTTTTTCAAACGCAGATATACGTATTCCCGAAAAATAGTATAAAATACCGACAGCAGTGGAATGAAAACAAGCATGCCTACAATCCCCATAAGATTTCCGCCGATTGTAACTGCTGCCAGCACCCAGATTGATGGAAGTCCTACAGATTCACCAACAACATGAGGATAGATCAGATTTCCTTCAATCTGCTGCAGCACCAGAAATACTATTATAAACAAAATTGCCTGCTTCGGGCTTACCATAAAGATCAAAAAGCCTCCTACTGCACATCCGATGAAAGCCCCGAAAATAGGAATCAATGCTGTAAATGCAATTAACACTCCAATCAAAAGTGCATATGGCATCCTCAAAATACTCAGTGTGATAACAAACATACATCCGAGAATCACAGCTTCCAGGCACTGACCTGTAAGAAAGTTTGCAAATGTCCGATATGTCAGAGAACAGACTTTAAGAAAAGCATCTGCTTTTTGTTGTGGAAGAAATGCGAAAAATACTTTTCTGATCTGTAAGTGCAGCTTTTCTTTCTGAAAAAGGACATAACAGGCAAAAGAAAAGGCAATAAAAAAAGTCGCTAATCCACTGACTATGGAACCCACAGCTGACATCGTCGTATTCATCATATTTCCGGCACCGTTGCCAAGAAGACTTATTCCCCACCTGATTGCCTGATCCGGATCAAACTGTACCTGATCTACCAGCTTCATAATTTCCTGGTTATTATGGAAAAATTCTCGAATCCAGCTTTGCATCTGCGGAATAAAGTCAGAAATGCTCATCATCAAAGTTCCCATTGTTCGCGTAAGCTGCGGAATCACTCCGAACATCACCAATGCGATCACACCAACTATTAATACAATAGTAAGAAGCAGACTTATTGGTCTTGCCAGTTTTCCAGCTATCTTATTTTCCTTTTTTACATTTTTAAAAATTGTCTTTTCCAAAAAGCTCATTGGCACATTCGTCAGAAATGCGATTGCACCACCAAGTATAAACGGAAATACAATACCCCATATTGCTTTCAGCACACCGAGCACCACATCAAACTTCCACAGGGCAACCACAAGAAATGCCGTAAACACAATCAGCTCCCTGATTTTTTTTATAGATATTTTGTTTAAATCCACTATTTTCCTCCCTTTTTTAATCTTTATCTGTTACTCAAAGCTTATTGACCGCTTTCAAGAATGCCTCGGCATTCTTGCTGTGACTGTTATTCTATCCTATCATCGAAAATGCCATAACCACAACTCCCAATATCACCAGGATCACTCCCGTCGCGCGGTTCAATGTCTTTGGAGTTGCTTTGTTGGCAAATACAGCTGCGATTCTGGCCCAGAGAAATGTAAAGATCACACACAAAATCCATACTGACCAGTCAGGTGTACCGCCGATGGCGAAATGGGAGACAGCTCCGGTAAAAGCTGTGAAGGTCATAATAAATACGCTTGTTCCCACAGCTGTCTTCAGTTCGTAACCAAGAACCGATGTCAGGATCAGAAGCATCATCATACCACCGCCGGCACCGATAAAGCCACAGATAAAGCCTATCAGAATACCACAGATGACAGACTGCATGGCACGTTTTTTTGCAGATATCTGCGTCATGGCTTCTTTCGTAGTCATGACCGGACGGACGATAAATTTAATACCAAGAAGGAAGGTCATAAAAACAGAGAAGTTTCCCATTGTTGTGGATGGTACCAGGCTTGATACATAGCTTCCAAATATCGTAAACAACAGCACGGTAACCATCATGATCAGACCATTTTTCACATCCAGATTCTTATTTTTTCCATAGGTATATGCAGACACGGCACTCGCCAGTACATCCGAAGACAGGGCAATTCCCACTGCCATGTATGGATCCATTCCCAAAAAGGTAATCAGCATAGGACTGATAACCGCTGCCGCACTCATACCGGCGAATCCGGTACCAAGACCAGCACCCATACCGGCAAAAAATGTAACAATGACAGTTAATAAAACACTCATTTCTTTTTGTTCTCCTTTTGATAAATATTCAAATTCTCCTCTGTCTGTTCCATCACATGTTCGAAGATTTTCCGTGACTCCTCAGGCACTCCGGAAAACAACATTTCAAAAAATGCCTTCTGTATCTCACATCCCTGCTTCCATACATGTGCTGCTTTCTCCGTACAGATCAACTCTGTCTTTCTCCGGTCTCCCGGCACCTCCTGACGCTCAAGGTATCCTTCCTGCACCAGTCGTTCCACATGGACAGATACCAGATTTGCCTTGATTCCACGAAACTTTACAATATCTGCAGCATTTTTGTACTGTGGATTATTTTTCAGAAACATCAGTATATCCAACGAAGTCTGCGAGATGCCAGTCTGCTGACACAGAGGACTGCACAGCTGGTTATAGAGTTCCAGCAATTTATGTACATATTCTATACTTACCATTTTGTCCTTTTTCCTTTCTTCCGTTTTTAAATTGTTCATTTTTAGAATGTTCATTTTTGAAGTATTTTAGCATAAAACTTTCCCGCCTGCAAGTTTATATATTCATTAGATAAGATGGATTTTTTCACTTTCAACTTTAATACCAGACATTCTGACATGCTATTTTCCTGTTCTTATACTTCCGGATCTGTGTTATACTGTACTATATTGTAACTATTCAGAAGGCATTTTGACCCGTAACTGTGAGGGTACTGAACAGTTACACTATATTTATGAGATATTGGAGGGAATCGACTATGCAAAATCCAATTCCTGATGAAAGATATTCTGTGGCAGACGAAGCCATCCTGGGAGCTTTTTTTAAACTCATAAAGCAAAAAGCTCCTGACCGGATCACCGTATCCGATATCACCAAAACAGCTGGTATCGCGAGAAGTACTTTTTATAATCATTATCAGGATATCCCCTCTCTTGTATCTGCTGTTGAGGAAAAGACGATCCATGATGTTTTTTCTATAATGGAAAAATTTCATCCGGAAAATGACCGCGATATCTGTCAGTCCTATTTTCTGACGATCTGTCGCTATACAATGGAAAATCCCTTCCTTGCCGGTCTTCTGAGCACCCCTCACGGGAATGATTTGTTTGAAAAAATGCTGACCATGCTTCATCACTATGTCACCGCTACCACCTCCAGTGCCAGCCCCGACAGACACACAAAAGAAGAAATATCTTACGTGATCACCTGCGCGATCGGCAGCACGATCGGTGTGCTTCACAAATGGACCCGGGATAATTTTGATCTCGCACCGGAAGTCATTGCAGAGATTCTGACTCAGATTTTTCTTTCCGGCATGCTGCCTCTTTTATCCTGACTGCCCTGCATACAGGCACAAAAAAACCGTCTGAGCACTTTCACTCAGACGGGTGTTTATTATGCCTGCGGCTCGTCGATCAGGACATCCTGTCTCCTGATCTTCTTTGTCGTATTGCGGATAAACGGATTTTTTCGGATCACCAGGCCTGTAATGCGACGGTAAGTCGGCTGGTTTTTGTTGTATTCATCCAGAAATGCCTGAAGCTGTGACCTGATCATCTCAGTATCCAGTGCTTTTGCCTCCACAACTGCCTGTTCCGGATAAATTCGGGCTGTAAGACCATTGTCCTCGCCTGTTACAATCACTTCACCCACAAGCGGATTCAATGCAAGTTTGTTCTCAATTTCCTCAGGAGATACATTTTCTCCATTGGAAAGAATAATCAGATTTTTCACACGACCATTGATGAAAAGATAACCATCTTTATCAATATATCCCTTATCCCCGGTATGCAGCCAGCCATCTTTCAGCGTTTCCTCTGTCTCACGAGGCATCTGATAATATCCCTTCATGACACTTGTACCTTTTACCAGGATCTCTCCATCCTCAAATCTGATTTCCACATTCTCAAGTGGTCTTCCGATGGAACCCGGCTTATTGTTTTCCGGTGTATTATTGCTGATGACCGGAGAGCATTCCGACATACCGTAGCCTTCCAGTATCTGTATACCGTACTCTGCAAAACAGTCAATATAGTAAGGATCCAGATGTGCCCCACCGGTAAAAATCGTGTGCAGTTTTCCACCAAATACTTTTTCTGCAAGAACAGCTTTCGGAATCGACGGATCAGCAGCCGCCAGTCTCTTATAAATCGTCTCAATCATCATTGGAACCATGAGCATGATATCCGGTTTAAAAATGCTCATATTTCTGATCATATGAAGCAGGGAGTCATTGATACAGAGGGTCGCTCCCTGAGAAAAGCCCTTCAGCCAGTCCATGACCAGACAGAATGCATGATGGATCGGAAGTACACTGAGCATGGCTGTTCCGGGTTCTGCCGAGATTTTGACTGCCTCAACATTGGAAGCCAGATTATTCTGTGTCAGCATAACTCCCTTGCTCTTTCCTGTCGTTCCGGAAGTAAAGATAATTGTCGCAATATCTTCTGCATCCGGGCAGGAAGCATCTCCTTCGGCATTCTTTCCTGAATTTCTGAGTTCGCTGATACTATATGTATCCGCCGGTACATCCTCCACCTCTTCCTGGAGCATCCATACTTTCTGAAGTTTCGGACAGTTTGCAAGAAATGCTTCCAGATACGGTCTGTGTTTCGGACTTAAGAACAGTGCTTCGGAATCGGAACGGTTTATCAGATCGATCAGTTCTTCACACGGGAGTGCTGCATCCAGCGGCACCGCTGTAGTACATCCTGTAATAATTCCCAGATAGCTTTCGATCCATTCTATAGAGCTGGTTCCGATCAATGCAATATGCTTTCCCTCAAAACCTTCTGCAAGAAGTCCTTTTCTGGTGGAAATCACATTTTTCATCATTTCACTGTAACTTCTCTCCAGAATCTCTTTTCGGTTAAGCCATTTTACTGCCTTGACTTCGCCAAATTTCTGTACACTTTCTTCTAATATATCCCTGATCAGCATATCTTTCTCCTCCCTCACTGTTCTGTGGACTGATATTCTGTTAATTCTGTTCGCTCCGTTCACAAGCAACTTAGTTCTTACTGAAGCTCCTCAAGAAGCTTCAGTGCCTCCTCAAGAGTTGTAATTTTTGTCACTTCGGTTTCCTCAAGTTCAATGTCAAAGGTATCCTCAAGCTCACCCAGAAAAGACATGAAATCCAGAGAAGTAAATCCCAGATCCTCACGGAATCTCATCTCACCTGTCATCTCTTCCGGTTTCACTTTGCTGTACTGCGCTACAATATTTTTAAATTCCATTTCCTGATTCATTCCATTTCCTCCTGATTTTTGATTTTTATACCTGTTCCATGATCTCGCCGATGCTCATATCCGGCTCTGCAATTCCCTTAAACAGAATACGCATCATATAATAATAAAGCAGTTCCATGTCATGTTCCTCAAGATGAGCAGTCTGATAATGATATGAGAAGTTCATGCCGCCATCCTCAGTGTGAGATACGGTCAGATACATTTTTTTGGTTGCGGCACCGTTTGCAAACCATTTGGCATGCTGGCGAACGGTTCCAAGCATTTCATTCTCCACCTTCACCGGCATTGGCTGATAGGTAAGATAGCAGCTTTCATAGCTGGTATGCTCCGGTGTATGATATCTCTTTCTCATCTCATCCACGATAAGTGCCGGATCGTAATTGCTGTGCATATAAATTCGATTCTGCATATTCTGGATTTCATAAGCTGCCGAGAGAAAATCTGTCTCCGGTGAGATCACTGTTCTGCACGGAAACATAATAGTTCTGCTTCCCCCGGAAGTCCATTCATCATGGGTAGAACGTCTGGATATAAAATTCTGAATCGTAATATCTTCTTGTCCGTTATTTACTTTTGACAGATAAGTACGGATACCAAGCAGAAGCAGATTTGTCATGGAAAGCTGATGATTCATACAGAAATCCATCAGGTTCTGTGTCGCATACGGTTCCAGATGATAATCCTTTACTGCAACAAACAGCTCATTCATCTCAATATCAGAAGCACGAAGCTTCGGATCCCCATGACGCTTTCTTGCTTCCTCCAGTACAGATGGTCCCTGAATATCAGAATATAACGGCTCGCCCAGTTCATCCAGCTGGTCATCCCAGAATTTTTTATCTTTTGCAAAACGCTTTTCATTGCCCGCTTTTGCAAGATCTTTTTTCAGAACCGTCTCAAAATCAACCAGTTCCTGTGGGCAGGCCGTTCCATATTTATAATGCGTATATAACTGGAACAAATCTCCGATCATAACTACAAGCCCACAGGAATCGATCAGTCTGTGATCCATATGTAAAAAGAAACCATTGTATCCTTCCGGAAGCTTCAGCATGGTAAATTCGCACATCGGGATATTATCTCCGTCAAATGTTTCATACGCCCACTGCTGCATCAGCTCATCTGCCTTTGCCAGGCTTTCCATTCCTGACAGATCCTTCAGTTCAATATCACGCGGATCCTGTTTTTCAATGTACTGTTTTACATTTCCATCTTTATCCGGTTTCGTAAAACGGACTCTGGTACAGTCTGAACGCTCCATTTCCATCTGAATACATTTCTTCAGTAATCCAAAATCCAGTTCTGCCTGTACAGAAGCCACAACACTTACACCAGATACCTGCTGTGTACCATAATCCATGATCCAGTTGTGATGCATTTTCTGAGCTGCCGTCAAAGGATAATAATTTCTCATATAATAGATAACCTCCATTATCCCGGTATTCCTCTTTATCCGAGATAGAAAAAACATTATTGTATGCTTCAGGTCAAAAAATATCATACCTTCTCGGGAAATACCAGTACCCCTGGGACTTAATGAACACTTTACAAAAAATTGACCGGGACTTATCATTCATTTAACATAACAGTTCAAATGTATATTCCCTGTTATGTACCATGTCTGATAAATCCCGGTCGGGATTCTTTATGTCCGTTTAATCGTATTTCTCAAAAAATTCCATCATCTTGTGCTGATACAGTTCCGGATCCGCATAGGCACTGCACAGATGCCGTGCCCCCGGTATGATCACCAGTTCCTTCTCTGCCCTGCAGAGCATGTAATTCTGAAAAGAATTATTCGGATACACATAGGTGTCCTTCTCTCCATGGAAAAACAGAACCGGTCTTGTATTTTTTTTTATGGCTTCTGTAGTGTCTGCATCTTTCATATGAAATCCTGCCACAAGAGAACAGAACCAGTCCAGTTCCATCAGAAGCAGTGGTATATGATGCAGGTGGAACCAGTTAGCTGCCATATCACGCATCTGTCCTTCCATAGACTGAAAACCACAGTCCGCAATCAGGCCTTTTACCTCTGCCGGAAGTGTATGTCCTGATGCCATCAGTACAGTAGCAGCCCCCATAGACTGTCCGTACAGATAAATCGGGAGCTTCTCTTTATTTCGTTCAGATACATAGACTGCCCATTGCTGCACATCCCATTGCTCCTTTGCTCCAAAGGTGATATATTTTCCCTCGCTGTCACCGCAGCAGCGATGTTCTATAAACAGGACATCACATTGATGCTCATGCAGATATTTTGCCATAAACGACAAGGTGCCAAACCGGCTGCCACGATAACCATGGCTTAATATGACGATCCTTTTTGCATCTTCTGCCGGCAGATATAATGCATGCAGTTTTAATCCGTCAATACTTTTGATATAACAGTCCTGCATTTTCTGCTCAAAACACCATGCCTTACTCTCATTGTATTCTCTGGCATAACCGTTCTGGGGATGATTTTCCCTGATATGAGACAGCTCAAACCATTTCTTTCTTTCCTTTTTGTGCTCTCCTCTTTTGCAGCAGACCACCATGTTAAAAAAGCGCCATCCCATCTCCAGCACTCCAAGAAAGACAACCGACAGTATTGCAAACAGCTTAATAAATTTTTTCTTCATCATGATTTCCCCACAGTTCACATTTTAGAATAAGAATCTTGCCCAGCCAAGCAGATGCTGTACCAGAAATATTTTTCTCTTTTGTTTTGGAGTCAGCAGACAACTATAATGACAACAGCACTTTTTCGGATCTTATGCTGGCTCATACTCCACCTGCTTTCAAGTTTTAATACTTATAATTCTTTTGATTTATAGTATTATACTCTCCAGAGCCGGCATATACAATCCAATTTTTTCTGTGTGTCTTCAGGATTATAAATATGATTCAACTGTGTGTTTCTCCAAAGGCTGGGATTCGCTGTATCCGGAGCGTCCTAATCCAGAAAAGCATATGCCGTCTGACTCCATACAACCTTCCCGTTCTCATCACAAATATCCAGAGTATCCGGAGAAGCAAGCAGACCTTTGGTCGCGTTCTCAAACTCCGCAGTATCCTCGAAGTCCAGCAATGCATAAACTTCCTGATTTGCGTCAATCGTATACTGGGTGGCTGGTTTGCTTTCCGCTGTTAATTCTGATGTTGCAATTGCGGTCGAACTGCTACAGACAGTCATGGTAAGTGCCAATGCGGCGGCAATCAAAGTACTTACTTTTTTTCTTTTCATGATATCTTTCCCCCTTTATCTTATAAAAAATTCAAATATTCTCTGTTGCCTGATACTTTCTCCTGACTCGCTTAGTAATTTGTTTATATAATAAAATGTCGCTTTATTCCAGTCAATAAACATGGAACAAAGCGACATCCAAGCGGCTTAAAGCGACATATTTTTTAGCTATTTTGTACAATTTCTCAGGTATGTATTCCATATTTTATGGACATTATTACTACTGTCAACTGCCTTAATCCTATCCAGATCAAACAAGATACAGCCACAATGTCCCTTAAAGGTAGGAAAACAGATTACCTTCAGGTTGGTGTCTATCTCCGGGCTATAATCCATAAGTTCCAATACTTCTCCATAAAGTGCCGAACGTTCATAACTTCGCAGCCATTTCGAATCCATATTGGAAAACAAACTGCCAAAAGATTTTCCCAGCAACTGATTCAGCGAAAGCTTTTCTAATCTGGCAAGTTCCTGATTTGCATAACGGAAAATCCAGTCTACTGCATGACTTTCTTCATTAAACACCATTTCTATGTCCGTAAATGCAATAGGCAGATATTCAAAAGA
Source organism: Blautia intestinihominis (assembly GCF_040096655.1). Lineage (NCBI taxonomy): Bacteria > Bacillati > Bacillota > Clostridia > Lachnospirales > Lachnospiraceae > Blautia > Blautia intestinihominis. The sequence continues at coordinate 13,346 of NZ_JBBMEI010000081.1, forward strand.
ACTATAATAACGTCGATATTCTTCTTCTGTAGCCGGAATACCGCTTTTTCCCAAAGCATTAATCATTCTTTTCTGCTTTTCCTGAATCTCGGCCACTATTTGTTTTTTCTTGCGGACAGTATACAACAATTCTTCTCCATTACTGAGATCTACCGTATCTGTCACATCATGAATCGCTTTTACAGACACAATACAGCCTCTATGTATTTTTACAAAGTCTTCTGTGAATTAAAAACTCTATCCTCACATGAC